>JBARNF010001243.1:0-12650 GCA_049802835.1 Bradyrhizobium sp. | reverse complement strand
CGGCAGGCCGTGGCCGAGCGAGCCGGTGGCCGCCTCGACGCCGGGCAGCAGGTTGGCCGGCGGATGCTCGGCGAGCCGGCCGCCGTCCTGGCAGTAGGTATCGAGTTCCTCGATCGGGAAGTAGCCCTTCATCGCCAGCGTCGCGAATAGCGCCGCGGCGGCATGTCCCTTGGAGAGGATGAAGCGATCGCGCAGCGGATCGGTCGGGTTTGTCGGGTCGATGTTGAGCACATGCCAATAGGCCGCGGTCATCGCGTCGGCGCAGGACAGCGAGGACGCCAGATGGGCGGCCTGCGCTTTGTGCGACATCTGGATGATCTTGCCGCGCAACTTCGCCGCCTGCGCCTTCAGGGCGGCGACGTCAGGCTTGGCCGCTGTGCTCCGGACTGCCACGTTCATCGTGCTCTCCAGTCGCGCTTCCCCGGGGAAGCGCAGGGGTCTCGATCAGGGTTTATGGTCGTACTTGGTCGGCAGCTTGGCCATGACATCTTCGAAGCGTCGCGCCCAGGCGATGACGTCGTCGATGCCCTGTTCCAGCGAGAACGTGTCGCGCCAGCCGAGTTCGGTGCGCAGCTTGAAGCTGTCGAGCGTATAGGCGGTGTCCTTGCCGGGGCGCTCGGGTCCGATCTCGACGCAGTCCTCGAACGATTTGCCGAGCCGCGCCAGGATCATCTCGACCAGGGTGCGGATCGAGACCAGCTCATAGCCCGAGATGTGATAGGTGTCGCCGAGCGTGCCCTTGCGGCCGATCTTCACCGTCGCATCCGACACGTCGGTCATGTGGATGAAGACCCGGATCGACTTGCCGCCGCCGTCGAGCCTGAGTTTCTGCCCGGTCATCGCGGCCACGATGGTGCGCGGTACGATGCGGTAGAGCTGCTGGCCGGGGCCGTAGACGTTGGCGGCGCGGGTGAACACGACGGGAAACTGGTAGTTGGCGAAATAGGTGCGCAGGCTCATGTCGCCGGCCGCGCGCGACACCGCATAAGGCGTCGACGGATTGAACGGCGCATCCTCGCGCACCCAGCCCTCGGTCGAGCCGTAGACTTCCGGCGTCGTGACGTGGACGTAGCGGTCGAGGCCGTCATAGTTGCGCAGGATGTCGTGCAGCCTGACAGCGGAGACGACGTTGGTCATCATCCAGTGGTCCGGATACAGCCAGCTCTCGCCGACCATGCTCTGGGCTGCGAAGTTCACCACATGGGTCGGCCGCTCAGCCGAAAGCAGCGCCTTCAGCGCATCGAGATCGTGATTGAGATCGACGCGCTGGAAGCGGACCTTGCCGGGACGCTTCTGCCATTTGTAGGGCAGGAAGGCCTCATGCGGCTCGTCGGAGCGGCTGGTCGCGATCACGTCGTGACCGGCCGCAGCGAGGAAGTCGACGAAGGTTGCGCCCGAAAAGGAGTTCGAGCCGAGGATCAGGTACTTTTCGTTCGCAGCCATCGTCCCTGTCCGTCAGACCTCGCGTGTCGTAATGATGTCGCCGCGCTGGGCGTACAGCCATTGCATGATCATGTGGCCGATCACCATCTGGGCGTCCTCGGCGATCTGCATGTCGTCCACCGCAAAATGGATCGGCACATCGGCGAGCGCCTTGGATTTGCCGCCCGAGAAACCGAGCACGGCGTAGCTGGTCATGCCGATCTTCTTGCCCTCTTCGAGCGCCCTGACGATGTTCGGCGAGTTGCCCGAGCCGGAGAACGCGATCAGCACGTCGCCCTTGCGCGCAAGCACGGCGAGCTGCAGCGAGAACACCTGGTCGTAGCCTTCGTCGTTGGCGAGGCAGGTGATCACGGACGGATTCGAGGACAGCGAATGAACGCGCAGGCCGGAGCCGGGCGTCTTCGACAGCGCATAGAGGAAGTCGTTGGCGAGATGGTTGGCGTTGCCGCCGCTGCCGCCATTGCCGCAGAAGAACACCTGCCGTCCGGACTGCCAGCAGTCGCGCAGCTCGTAGGCGAGCTTTTCGACCGGGCTCCAGTCGAAATCCTTCAGCACGGTGCTGAAGCGGCTGGTGTAGTCGGCGAACAGGCTGCCGGGGGTCTTGAAGGCCAAGACGTTCATTTCACGACCTCCTTCTCCATCCATTTCAGATTGTACCAGCGATCCTCGTTCTTGAGCTGGCCTTGCGAGTACATGCCGATGATTTCCTTGATCGCGTCCTCCACCGTCTTCTTCGGGCGGAAGCCGGTCGCGAGCAGGCGATCGGAATTGACGCGATAGCTGCGCGGATCGTTCGAGGGCGTCACGATGACCTCGGCCGGCACGTGCTTGGTGACGAGGTTGGCGATGTCGAGGATCGAGATGTTCTCGAAGCCGGCATTGTAGACGCCGGTGTGCTCGGGATGATCGAGCAGGAACAGATAGAGGTCGGTGATGTCGTCGATGTGAATGTTGGGGCGCGTCTGGTCGCCGCCGAACACGGTGATGCGGCCGTTCATCAGAGCCTGCATCGTCAGCATGTTGACGGAGACGTCGAGCCGCTGCCTCGGAGAATAGCCGCACACCGTGGCCGGGCGCACGATCTGCACCACCATGTCGTCCTTGTAGGACAGCACGATGCGCTCGCCGCACATCTTGGTCTTGTTGTACTCGGAGATCGGCAGCAGCTCGAGATCCTCGGTGACCTGCTCTTCTTCCTTCACGCCATACACGCTGCCGGAGGAAGCATAGATGAAGCGCTTGATGCCGTGGCGGTAGGCGCGATCGGCGAGCTGCATCGTGGCGAGGCAGGAGATTTCCCAGGTCAGCTTGGGATCGAGATCGCCGCAGGGATCGTTGGCAACGCTGGAGAGATGAATGATCGCATCGACGCCGGTCAGGTCGATGGCGTCGGGATTGCGGACGTCGCCCTGGACGACGGTGAGATCCGGATGCGGCTCGAGGAAGTTGCCGAACCACATGATGTCGAACGCGACGACCTTGTGGCCGGTCTTGAGGAGCTTCGGCACGAGCACGCTGCCCTTGTAGCCGCACGCTCCGGTCACGAATACTTTCATCTGAGCAATCCCCGTGGCTCGCCTGTCGTTCCGCTCGCTCTCGCGTCGAGCGCACCTTTATACAAATTGGCAGTAAAAGGCGACCAGCCCAGCGACGAAAGCCGCCCCTCAAACGCCCCCGCCATGGCGTGGTTCGTGCTTAAACTCCAAATGCGCCCGGCGCAAGCTTTCCGGGTTGCCGATGTCCCGGTGATAACCGCTGGTTTCCACGCACAAAATCCGCCCCAGATAGTTCGGGATGATTTCGGTGGAAAGGTCGACGACGGGTTTTCCGAGGGCCGCAATGTCATCGATCACCTCTGGAGCGAACACATAGACCGCACCATTGGCGAGGTTCCCGGGCGGATTTTCGACCTTCTCGTGAAACGCGACCACCCTGTTCTCGCGGTCGAGCTCGAGGATTCCGCAGGAGCTCGGATCGTCTGTCCGGAACGCCAGCATGGTCATGATGCAGCCGGATGGCCGGTTGGCGTGAGCGGTGATCAGGCCTTCGACATCGAGGTCGGTCAGATTGTCGGCGTGAGCGACGAGAAACGGCTGGTCGCCGAACCATTCGCGGTTGGCAAGCACCGTGCCGCCGGTTCCGAGCAGTTCATCTTCGTGAACGAGGTCGATGCGGTCGCGCCACCGCGATTGCTCCACATGGGCCCGGACCTGGTCGGCCAGCCAGTGGGTGTTGAGCAGCGCCCGCTCGATGCCGCCCTCGAAGACGAGGTCGAGCCAGTAGTCCAGCAGCGGCCGGTCATGCACGCGGACCAGGCATTTCGGCGTCGTGTCGGTGAGCGGGCGCAGCCGGCTTCCGATTCCCGCCGCGAGCAGAAGGGCGCGCATGACGACATCCTACTCGTGGCTGAAGCCGGCTTCGTCGATTTCCCGCACCAGTTCCGCAGAGGTCAGCGGCAGATTGCCGACGCGGGAGACCTGCAGGGCCGCAGCCAGCGAGCCGAGATAGGACGCCTGCCAGATGTCTGCGCCTGCGCGCAGGGCCATCGACGACGCCATGAACAAGCTGTCGCCCGCGCCCGAGACGTCCTTTGGAGACGGATTGAAGGCGGGCAGGCGGTCGGAGGTAAACGTGCCGTCGGCCAGCGTGTTGATCAGCGCCCCTTCCGCGCCGAGCGTGATCACCAGGTTCTTGGTCCGCGCCCGCTCCACCAGCCGCTCGCTGATGACGGCAAGGCCCGAGATGAAGTCGTTCAGCGCGACGCGGGCCTCGCGCTCGGTCGGCGTCAACAGCGTCATGCCCCTGAAACGCGAAACATCGCCGGTCTGCGAGGACACCTGGCTGTCGGCCGCCATCATCACGCCCTTGGACCGGGCGAGATCGGCGATCGCGTCCACCAGGTCCTGCGGCAGGCAGCCATAGTTGAAGCAGGAGAACAGCAGAAGATCGCTGGTCTTCAATGCGCGCTCGACCGCCGCCAGCATCTGCCGCTGCAATTCGGCATCGGAGGCGTGCTGGCGCAGATGATTGACCCGCAACAGCGTCTTGTTGAGGGCGCGGAAGCGCTGCTTGCGCGTGGTCGGCCTGGTCTGGTCGGTGAACGCATTGAAATTGACGCCGTGCTGCTCGAGCGTGTTGCGGGCAAAGCGCGCCGCCTCGTCATCGCCGACCAGCGTGAAGAACTTCACGTCGGCGCCCAGTCCATGCGCATGCGCCGCGACTGCGCCGGCGCCGCCGACGAAGGTGCGCGTCATCAGCGGGGTGACGACGATGGTCGGATCTTCCTGCGACATGCCGACGGCATCGCAGGTGACATATTCGTCGACGATCAGGTCGCCAATGACCGCCACCCGCATGCCGGTCAGCTTTCCGAGGAGACCCTTCAGGTTCGAGATATCGAAGCCGTGACGCTTGGGGAACTCGAGCGGTTTACGGACCGTCGACATGTCAATGTTTGCGTCGCGTTCCAACAGCGACAGCGAGGCAAATCGCAGTTCGCCGGACGAGAAGATCAGGCGCCCGCCATAGCTGTCGACGGCGTCCTGCTCAGGGTTGGCGCGGTCTTCGAACTCCTTGCCCTTGACGACCACCGTCGGCTTCAGGCGCGCAATGAAGTCGGACGCGTTTGTTCCCAAACGCACGACATGGTGCACAAAAGAAATCGAGCGCACGTTCTCGAAGCGCATGTCCTGCGCCAGGGTCACGCCGGGGGTCGAATCCGGGTTGACGCCGACGACGAGCACGTCGGCCTGCTCGGCAGCGAATTTCAGAAGCCGCAAATGTCCGGGGTGCACGACGTTGAAATTGCCGGACACGAACGCAATGGTTTGCCCGGATTCGCATGACGCACGAATCGTCTCGCAGGCCAGATCCATGCGGGCGGTATCGATCATCTGGTCCAAGGATTTCGCCTCCGGCTCATTCGTGCTGAGGTAGGATAGCCGGTCATCATGCTATTCGCCCGACTCATAACCTGTGACGCACGTGCATTTCCGACTTGGCACAGCCGCTCCGGGATTCAGTTCCGGACATGCTTCGACCATCTCTCAACATTGATTTCATTATCAAAAATCAAGATCATTCATCATGATCGGAACGATGAACATGGGTGCAGCTGGTCATTTCTCAGCATCTCTTTATCAGGTGTGCGCAGCAGCACAAACACTCCTGTGAGTATCGGCGTCAACTCGGGATTTGAACGCGCGTGGAATGCTCCACGGGTAAGCAACGGATGCTCACGCCATCGCCGGCGCTCTCGGTCTGTGCACAAGGCACCGGCACACGCCGGATGTTCTCGCCAACCCAAGTTGATGTTCCGTGGGCGCCTGGACAAGAAGGGAGGCTGGAAGTTCATCGGCTAACTGGCTGCTGAGATCGTCAAGACAATAGCCTTCAAGGAGGTATCCTGTCCAAGCAAAGCAGGGGACCCGCGAATCTTTGGCAACTGATTCAGTGATAGAGGTCGAACTGTTCGCCTTTGCGCCGATCGAGGTCGGCCGCCAAGGCTCCCCGGTCGATCAGCGGGAACAGCTTGCTGAACTCGGGTCGGGTCAGCAGGGCGAGGTACGTCTTGAGCATACCCCGCTCGGACGGATGCGCTGGATCGAAGAAGTTGCCGGAATCCTGCGATATCTCGGTGCGGCTCATGTCGAAGAACGGGATGCCAAGCCTTGCAAATCTCTCGACGGTCTGCGGGCTCTTGAGCTCGCGCCAAAGGCCTGAATAGGGCCAGTAGGCTTCGTCGGTATCGAGGAAAGCTGCCGCGCTCTCCAGGATTGGATACTGGATCGCAACCACCGAGAAGCCACGTTCGCGAGACAGTCGGGACAAGCGCTCGACCTCGCGAATTTGTCCTTCGCTCAGATGGGGCGCTCCGGGGAACGAGGACGTGACATATTGAGCGCCGCGGGACAACGTTTCGGCCGACGTGCTTCGATAGGGTGGAGCGACAATGACCGAACCGTCCTTGCGGAATCCGAACTTTCCGCGGCTCGCCTCCGGACCGATCAGTATGTTGTTATCCACGGGCTCGACTTGCGGAGTCAGCAGCGTGGACCGGATCGTATCGACATTTCCGCCGGTCCGGATCACGAAGTCCGTCACGTCGTGCAACTTCCGCCGGTGCGAATCGATGCCCTGGGTGAAGTCCATGGTGCGTTCCTTCCGCCAGGCCTCGGCGAGGAAATCGCCGAACAGGAAGTAATCAAGCGCCACGATGACGACCCGCGGCTTCGCGACCGTCGTCGCGCGATCTATGAAATCCACGACGTGTGTGAGCGGCCATGCCGTCAGGCAGGCGTTGTAGGCCACATAGGGGCGAAACATCTGCTCGCGGGCTTGGCCGCAGCGAGAGCTTCCGACCAGCAAGACCTCAGGGCGGATCTGCCTGATTCGCTCGAGCTTGTAGGGCGCATAGTCCTTGAATGTGCCGAGCCAGACGAGTCGATCGCTGCGCGACTGCTCTGCTGCAATCACCGAAAGTGGAACCGTCGCGCCCAATCGCCACCCGGCCCATTCCAAGACCGCCAGCAGCGGCACGAAAACGGCAGCAAATAGCGTCACGATTATCGCAAGATACCGAGTCACCGGTTTGTACCCACTTCGATGGTATTGCATGCTGTCAAGTTCGGCGATTTTGGCTCGCAATCGGGATCATCGTGAAGTCGATTGCGTGTGCGTTCAGGCTAATGGCTAAGATGGGTGGCGGCAAGAACGTCGTCTCGCGCTCAACTTCTCGCAAGAGCCGCGAGAGAGCGCTGGATCTCGGCGGCATCGATCCTCGGAAACTCGACTCGAAAATCCGGATCGTTCAGCAAATGCAGCATCACTCTGGCGGCGCCGGATTCGGCCAGGTGGTATGCGTCCACGAAACTGGCCGTCTCGTCTTCCATCGGCAGGCGCGCCAGATCGAAGAACGGGATTCCCATCTCCCGCAACCAGTTCCGGGTCTCCTTGGCTGCGAACTCGCGCCAGGCGCCGAATCCGAAAGGACCGGACTGCTCGCGATCCAATAGATCGACGCCGGCGCGAATGAATGGCAATTGGATGCCCAACAGCTTCACGCCGCGTGTCTCTGCGATCTCGGCAAGGCGCATGATCGGCTGCTTCAGCCAGGATGAAAGGCCCGATGCGCGAGGCAGGGTCTCGGCGAGCGTCTCTGCGTTCATGTAGCGCGAGCGCGCGTCGGCAACGTGGCCAGGGGAATAGAGGTAAGACCCGTCGTCGCGGAAACCCTCCTGACGAAAGATGGACTGGGTGCCGATGAAGGCTGTCGGCGCGTTGAGGTAGTTCCGGAAGAGTGCAGGGTGGCGCGTCGCCGTCCGCGCGAAATCCAACAGGCTCGATCTCACATAAGAGAGAGCGTGATCATGATACATCTTTCGCGGCAGCGCGAACCATTCTTCCCAACGTTCCGCGAACAGGAAATGATCCAGCGACAGGATCGCGATCCTGGGGGACGCCTGCCGCGTGGCTCGCTCGAACAGATCGGCCATCTGGCCGGTGGTCCAGGCCGTGAACGAGAGATTGTAGAAGCGGTAAGGAGCAAAAAGAGCAGCCCGAAACGTGCCTGCGCGCGATGTGCTGATCCAGATGATTTCGGGATGCTCCTGCTCGACCCTCGCGAGCTTGAACGCTGCATTGTAGCGCAGATCGAACGGAAGCACGATCTGCTCCGGGTGGTCTCGTTGCGATTGTGCAAGCTCCTTCAGGCTTGCCGAGGCGCCGAATGGGCGCGCGACGTGAAACAGGCCGATCGGAGGAAGGTAGCCTGCAACGGCAGCGGCTGCCAGAACGCCCAGGCAATAGCGCCGCGTGAGATCCGTCGGCGGCAGGTCCGTGCGAGGCTGAGGCTGGTCGTTCATGCGCCGGTCGTTTGAGCCGTGGTCCGCCACGATGAGCCCACGCTCCGGTGCGCTCACGTGCTCAGAACTGGAAATAGAGGAACTGCGAGGTGTCTCCGGCAATGATGTTCATGAGCACTGCTGCAACCAGCGCGACGGACGTCCCGATCGCCCAGGCCAGGGACGGTCGCCACTTGAGGTTGAGGATGCTCCATGGCCGCGGATTGTGATAGGTTTCCAGGCCGACCTTCCAGCGTTCGAACATCGCGTTGACGTTGGGCAGCGCAAGGCAGGCGGCGTAACCCAGCAGGATCGCGATCATCAGGCGTGGGTCCACGAGGTTCGTGACCGTGATCCGCTCTGGATTGGACAGGCCGATCATCCCCTTGATGAGCCGGATGGCAGCGTTCGGATTGTCGGCGCGGAAGAAAACCCAGGCCAGGACCACGGCGAATTGCGTCAACAGAAGTGCCGCTACGGCGTACCAGGCCGAACCCGAAAGGCGGGCGAGTGTCGGCCGTCCCTGGACGAACATGCTCCAGCGATGATTGACGATCAGAAACAGCCCGTGCAGGGCGCCCCAGATCACGAACGTGAAGCCTGCCCCGTGCCAGAGACCGCCCAGCAGCATTGTGGCGAAAAGGTTTGCATTTCGCCGGTGCTCGCCATAGCGGTTACCGCCCAGCGGAATGTAAAGATAATCGCGCAGGAATCGCGACAGGGAGATATGCCATCGACGCCAGAATTCGACGATGCTCTGCGACTTGTAGGGAGAGTCGAAATTGAAGGGCAGCTTGATCCCGAACATGATCGAAATGCCGATCGCCATGTCCGAGTACCCGGAAAAGTCGAAATAGATCTGCAGCGAGTAGGCCAGCGCGCCGCCCCAGGCATCGATCAGATGGAGATGGCTCGAATTGGCGGCCTGGAATACCGGACTTGCGACCAGGCCAAAGCCGTCGGCGATGAACGACTTCTTGAACAGGCCAATCGTCAGGATCGTGAGGCCGACCGCGACCTTCTCGATGGAAATCTTTCGGCTATCCTCCGAGCCGAATTGCGGAATCATCTCGCGATGATGAAGGATCGGTCCCGCGACCAGATGAGGGAAATACGTGACGAAAAGGCCGTATTTGACGAAGCTGCGCTCATCGGCGTAGCCGCCATAGACGTCGGCCAGATAGGCGATCTGGGTGAAGGTGAAGAACGAAATGCCCAGCGGAAGAACGATGGCGAGCGACGGATATTTCGATGCAGAGAGCGCATTGAATATCTGAATGCCGAAATTGGTATATTTGTAGAACGCGAGCGCTCCGAGATTGAGCGTGACGGCGGTTGCAAACAGGCCGCTGCGAAGCTTTCCGCTCTGTCCTGCGATGAGCAGGCCCATCGTGTAATTGAAGACGATGGAGACCAGGATGACCGGGACGAAATGAATGTCCCAATAGCTGTAGAAGGCCAGCGATGCCGCGGCGAGCCAGCTCAGGCGCGCGAAAGGTGCCACGAAAAAGCGGGCCAACAGGAAATATCCGGCGAACGTCACCGGCAGGAACAGGAACAGAAACTCAAATTGCGTGAAGAGCATACCAAGTTTCGCGATGTTGCCGCATGTTGCGTTGCTTTATCAATGATTGCGGGCGCTGCCAAGTTGGGGGAGGCCACACATGCGGTGATTTCGGGGGATGCTTCTTTCGGCCGGGAAACGAACGCAGTCAGCCGCCCGATCGGGCGACGGCGCGGGCGCGCACTTTTCGGCTAGCAATTCTTCTGCTATGGCTGCCCGCAATTCGACCGGCGATGTAACGATGAGGCTTTCGCGTATTCGCTGAATCGGGTCTTTGCGGTAGTCGATGGGCGGTCCGCGACATGCACGGGGCGGGATGCAATCTTCGATTTTTGCGGGCCTTTGCAGCGGTTACCTCGTCAATGCATGCAAATGCATGAGGCTGGTGAAGGGGACCGGCCGTGAACCAAGTGCTGGTTTTTCTGGGCTTCCAGCCGCAAGAATGGCTTCGGCGGCGAAGCGGGCTACCTATGGAATGCACAGATGACGTCGTGACGGGTCCGCGCATAGGCGCCTAAACAGAGTGCGGGGATCCTTGAGCACGCTGTTTCAGGACCGCGTTTCGTCCCCGGATTTTCCTCGATCCGAGTCCCAAGCAGACTATCAAGCGAGATTTGCGTCATGTCGACAGCCACCGGGACGACGCCGGAACCGTTCGCCTTCAGGCGCTATCTCGCCGTCGTCGGCATTGTTGGTATTGTTGCGGTTTTCGTGTTTTCGCTCGGTCTGTCCCAGCTCTCTTTTGATGGTTGGACGCTGCAGAACGGCCTGTTGCAGATTCCACGTCAGGGGGATCCCAACTGGTACCGCGATTTCGGAGGTCGCCACGTTCCGCAGATCCAGGACCAGGACATCTTCTACAGCAATTTGGGAGGGGCGGTCGACGCAGCCAGGAATGCTGACATCGTTTTCCTCGGTCCGTCCTTCGTCAATTATGCCGTTGACCGGCAGACGCTCGAACGATCGCCGATGCTCGATCGATTGAAGATCTACAATATGGCCTTTGTCGGATTGCGTGGCGGCGAGTTTTCGCGCCGGGTGATCAAGCGCTGGAAAATCCGTCCGCGCCTCTGGGTCATCAATGCCGACGACCAGTTTGTGCATTTCTTCAGCAGCGATCTCAATGTCACCCTTGGTCCGCAGAAGCAGCCTATCGCTGCTGTCGGGCGCAGTCGGCTCCGCGGGTATCTTACTGTCCTTGGCCGTAATCTGCACTGGCGCATCGAGGACCTGGTCGCGGCGTATCAAAACGGATACTTCACGCCGACCGGACTCTATCGCAACATCTTCAACGGCGACATGGGGCTGGATGCTAACCCAGGTTATGTCGCCGAGGGCAACAGGCCGATGTTATCTGCCCGTGATCCCGACTGTCACACGAACCCGGCGATCGTGGACTATGCGAAGACCCTGCTTGAAGAAATCGGTGGTCGGGTGGTGCTTACGCTGGTTCCCCATAGTCAGTCGTGCACGCAGCAGGCGGCAGAGTTGGCGAAGGCGCTGAATGTCGAACTGATCACGCCGCCGTTCGATGGCCTTACAACCGTCGACGGGGGCGGCCATCTCGACCGCCCGGGTGCGCAGAAGTTCACGAACTATCTTGCCCGCGAGATCGTCAAGACCGTGGCGTTCAAGCAGGCGTTTCCCGCCGGACCCGGTGAATGATACAAAACGTCAAGGCGCGCCTCGGTGAGAGCAGGCACAGTGGACTACGAGCAGCCGGGCTTTACGTTCACGTCGCCATTCGGATTCCGGCGCGCTGAGGCTGGTCCAAGGGAGGCGACGAGTGCGTCCGGTGTCTCGATGTCCTGAATACCGCGCCTCGTTTGGTTGGCGGCGTTCGGCTGCATGTTCGGCTTGGCTTGTCCGTCGCTCCTCTGTTATAGCTGGCGCCAATCCGGTCGGCTCAATCATTGGTCGGCCTGTGCGAAGCTGGGTCTCCTCGTCGAAGGAGTTTCCGCTTCGAACCCGACGCGCGTCCAGTCCTCATCCCGAGAATTGATCGTGGGTGCGCGTCGCACGCGATATCCAGGGTCGGTTGTCCAAGCTCTGCCTTGATCCGAACGCGTCGAGTCAAGGTTACAGGGGACTTGGTCGCATGAAACTGCAACAGCACAGGTCGAAGCGCTTGCGCCACAGGCGGGTTGTTTATCTGGTCTTTGTCGTGGTTGGGACGATCCTCAATCTGCTGCCCCGACGCATCGTGTTCCTTCTTCTCGTGATCGCCGACGCGGTGAGAGTTCCGGTCCGGGGGGGCTTGTACAAGGCGTATTCTCCCTATGTCACATCTTACCTCGTAGATCAGCCCGAGTTTCGTTTTTCGACCGCTCTCAGCCGATGCTTCTATGGAGCTTCGGTGCGCGTCCTATACCGCATTGGCGCTTACCGCGAAGTGGTTGGTGCTGTCCGCCGCGACACGTTGTCGTTGGACGATACTGATATCAGATATGCGCTCGTTAGGTCGCTGTTCGAGCTGGGCGAGTTTACCGATGCACGGGACGCCGCAGCCGGAGCGAGCCCCGAGGAGCTCGCGACTGTCGTCGATCTGGCATTCCACAAGGCCATGGTCGACATGATCGCGAGCGACGAAGCCGGGGCTCTCGATGCGATGTATTGGGCCTGCCGCGGCAGCCCGAGCTTCTTCCGTCCTCATCAGAACATCGCGGCGCGGAACTCCAAACACTATGTTCCCAACAGTCTGGATGTGCTGTGCGGGGCTCCTGGCCGATTGTTCGATTTGTGCAACTTCACGGGGCAGCGCGTGACGCATGTTGGTTGCGGTGAGATCGGCATTCGGTTGT
>JBARNF010001242.1:0-4604 GCA_049802835.1 Bradyrhizobium sp. | reverse complement strand
GACCGGACGTTTCGCGGCCGCGGCCTCCTTCAGCTCGGCCCGCAGCCGCGCGATCAGGTCGTCGGTGGCCGGCTTGGTGATCACGACGTGCTTGGCGACCGGCGTCGGGTTGAGCCGGCTGGCATCGTTGAGGACGGTGCGCAGCTCGGCCCGCGCGCGCGGCAGCTTTGCCAACGGCAGCATCGCGCTGGCGGCCGCGGTGCGCAAAAACCGTCGTCTGGTGATCATGCCGCTGACTCCCCTGCCAGGGGAAAGTCTAGCCCATCATCGTAAACGTTTGCAGACCATTTCCGCCGTCAGTCCGCCGCCGGTCGCGCTCGCGCCGGCACGATCCGGAAGTCGCGCTCGTCCTTCATCCATGCCGCGCGCTCGTCGCGCAGCAGCGTTCGCCGCACCTTGCCGGAATCGTCGCGCAGCATCACGTCGACCAACTCATAACTTTCCGGATGCTTGGTGCGGCTGAGCCGGTCGGCGAGAAACGCACCCATGCCGTCGACGATGGCCTGCGCGTCCGCGGGCCGGTCGATCTCCACGATCGCATGCACCCGCTGGCCGAGCTCGGGATCGGGCAGGCCGACCACGACGCAGGAGCGGATGTCGGGATGCGCCATCAGCGCCGCCTCGACCTCGGCCGGATAGATATTGGCGCCGCCGCGCAGGATCATGTCGGCCAGACGGTCGCCGAGGTAGAGGTAGCCGTCGGCATCGAGCCGGCCGATGTCGCCGAGCGACTCCCAGCCATCGGTGCGCCGCTTCGGCTCGGCGCCGAGATAGTGATAGGTGCTGCCCGCGCCGTCAGCCGGCAGGAAGTAGATCTCGCCGCTCTCGCCCGGCGCGACGTCGTTGCCGTCGGGACCGAGGATCCGCAATCTGCAGGACTCGTCGATCTTGCCGACCGAGCCCTTGCGCTGCAGCCATTCGGTGCCGGAGATGATGGTGCGGCCCTGGCGCTCGGTGCCGCCATAGAGCTCGTAGACGCGCTCCGGCCCGAGCCATTCGATCCATTTCTCCTTCAGCCATGGCGGCATCGGCGCGGCCATGTGGAACACCATCTTCAGGCTGGAGACATCGTAGCTGTTGCGCACGGCTTCCGGCAGCGACCAGATCCGGTGCATCATGGTGGGCACGAAATTGACCCATTGAATGCGCTGCGCCTGGATCAGCCGCAGCGTCTCCTCGGCGTCGAACTTCATCATGCCGGTGAGCCGGCCGCCGGCGAACAGCGCGTAGTGCGACACGATGAAGGGCGCGTTGTGATAGAGCGGTCCGGGATTGAGCAGTGACGCGCCCTTGGGGATTCCGAGCGGCGGCTCGGCTGCGGTGTCGGTCACCGCGGGCTGATGATCGAGGATCACCTTCGGCCGCCCGGTCGAGCCGCCCGACGTCATCGCCTTCCAATAGCGTGCCACCGGTGCGGTGAGCGGCTCCTCGGAAAAGCCTTCGGGCGTGAAATCGGCCGGCAGCGCGTTCGGCGCGCTCCAATCGGATTCGCCGCCCACCACCAGCGCAGGCCTGAGAATCTCGAGCACCGCGGCCGCCTCGCCGCGCGGCAGCCGCCATGACAGCGAGGTCGGCGTCGCGCCGCATTTCCACACCGCGAAGCTGGTCTCGAACAACGCATTGTCGTTCGGCAGGCCGATCGCGACGAAGTCGCCGGGCTTGACGCCCTTGGCGGCGAAGGCGCGGGCGCGTGCATTGGCGCGGCGCTCGAGCTGATCCCAGGTGAGCGTGTCCGTCCCATGCTGGACCGCAATGCTGTCAGGTGGTTTGCGCTCGGCGTACCAGCGCGGCACGTCCGCCATCGGGATCAGCATCGGTTCCTCCACCTCGTCGGGCGCCTTGCTTGGACGCCGCGTTCTTGCTCCGGCAGCTCACGCTGCGGACCTCAGTGGCGAGGGTTGTGCCTCAACCGCGCGGAGCCGTCCATACGCGGGCGCCGCACGGTCTCGAATGGCAGTTCTGCAGAATGGAGGTCGTCGTCGCGCGACAATCGGCTTCTGTGCCGGAAGCCGTGGCGGGCGGCGACGTCGTAAATTCCGTTGCGCGGATCGCGGCATGATTTCACGTCACGCCGCGCGCGGTCGGGCTTGAGCGCCTGTGAAGCGGCCGGCCGCAGCATGGCGCATTGAAACGAGGGCGCCTTGATCCGAGACACCTCGGCTTGAAGAGTGAAGGCCGGGCGCATGGCCCGGCCCGTCCGACCATGGCAACCGGATTGCTCCGGTCCTGAGAACGCCATTGCAGACAAACCGACCGATCAGCCGCCGTTGAGTTTGGTCGTGAGCGTCGTGAAAATGCCTTCGATGGTGAGGCCGAGCTTGTTGAGTATCGTGATGATCGCGAGCGCGATACCGGCGCAGATCAGGCCGTATTCAATGGCAGTCGCGCCCGATTCGTCTTCGTAAAATTTGATAAGCAACGCCTTCATCAATCCCCTCCGCGCGCCGGCCAATCCATCGCCGGACGGTGTCCGCGAAATTACGGAATGGAACCTAAGGTAGTGTAAATGGCGGCCGCTCAAATTTCCCGACTTTGCGGAAATGGCTGAAATGCCAGTTGCAGGCGCTCCTCTGCGCGCATCCGGCCTTAAGCCGGAACACCTGCTGCGCGCAGGGCATCCGCATAGGTTGTAGCCATGCCGCGGACGGGAAACGGGATCCGTGCCAGGAACCCGGACACGGTGAGCTGAGGTTCCACGGTCAGGAGCTGGCGTGCGATCTCGCTCGCGCGGACGAGATCGTCGCTCCCGACCAGGGCGACGATCAGAACGCGCAGCGCAACGGCGAAGCGGCGGTTCTGCACCAGGGCCTTCTCGGCCCAGCGGATCGCAGCGACGAAATCATGCTCGGCCACCGCGCAGATCGCCATCGCGCCGGCGGCGAGCCAGCCGCGCGGATCGCGCGGATTCAGCCGCAGGGCACGTTCGATCAGCGCACGGCCGGCGGCCGGATGGCCCGCCATGGTCTCGATCCACCCGCTCAAGGTCAAGGCGATCGCCGAATTCGGATTGATTGCGAGCGAGCGCTTGAAGAGCTCGCGCGCCGGCGCGATGTCGTCGGCCATGTTCCAGATCGCGAAGGCAGCCATCCACAGCACCTGCGCGTCATTGGGCGCCCGTTCGCTGGCCCGCCAGGCCAAGGTAACGGCGGCGTTGGCATGATCCTCGCCCGGTTCGCTCCAGCCCTGAAAGTGGCGCAGCGCCTGGCAATAGGCGTGCGCGGCCATGGCGGGAGCACAATCGGGGTCGATCGCCAGCGCCTGGCCGAGACATGCGATGGCCGCGACCAGGCTCTCGGCCGTGAATGTGTCGCGCAGGCTGGCGGCGCGCAGCAGTAGGTCATGGGTGTCCGGATGCAGCCGCGGCGCGGCGCGGCGGCGCTCGCCTTCCGCGAGCTCGAGCGCCGGCTCGATGGCCGCCACCACGCTCTCGGTGATACGGTCCTGCAGCGCGAACACATCAGTGAGATCGCCGTCGAAGCGGTCGGCCCACAGATGCGCGCCGGAGAGCGCATCGATCAGCTGGCCGCTGATGCGCAGCCGCGAACCGGCGCGGCGCACGCTGCCTTCGAGGACGTAGCCGACGCCGAGGTCGCGCCCGACCTCGCGGATGTCGACGGCCTTGCCCTTATAGGTGAAGGAGGAGTTGCGGGCGATGACGGCCAGGCCGCTGCAGCGTGACAGCGCCGTGATGATGTCCTCGACCATGCCGTCGGCGAAATAGTCCTGCTCGGGATCGGCGCTCATGTTGGTGAAGGGCAGCACCGCGATCGCGGGGCCTTCGAACGTTGCGGCTGCTGCGATCGTCCCGGGCGTCTCCGGCGCTTCGGCCTGTTCACGGACCTCGCCGATGAAGCGGATGCCCTTGCGCGGGATGGTTCGGATCAGGCGCTGCGCCTCGCCGCTGTCGCCGATCGCGCTTCGCGTCGCGCTGATGCGGCTGGCGAGCGTCGCTTCGGAGACGATGCGGCCGCCCCACACCTCGGCCAGGATGTCGTCGCGGCTGACCACGCGGTCACGCATCCTGATCAGGAACGCCAGCAGATCGAACACCTGCGGTTCCATCGCGATCAGGCCGTGGCCCCGGCGCAGCTCGCGGCGGCCGGGGTCCAGCACGAAATCGTCGAAGCAATACAACAAATGCGCCCGCCCTGGCTGTCGCGGAAATCGTGCAACCCTATCACGTCCCGGGTCTCGCAAAATCAAGCCGGCCTCAAGGAAAAAACAAAGCCGTCTGCAAGCGGGTCGGAGCCGGCTCGGGCACAAGGAGACTAGATCCAATCAGGAGTCCGCGATGCCAGATGCCCTTCACCACAGCCGCCGCCGTTTCGTCACGCTGGCCGGAACCGCGATCGCCGCGTTTCAGCTGGGTTCCAGCGAATCGAGCGCGCAGACTTTCAAGACGGCGTCGACCTTGCCCGCGATCCGGCCCGGAACGACGCCGTCCTTTGCGCCGCTCAAGCAGATCACCGCCGGCGAGCTCAGCATCGGCTATGCCGAGGCCGGCCCCGCCGATGGCCCGGTCGTGATCCTGCTGCATGGCTGGCCCTACGACATCCACAGCTTCGCCGACGTCGCGCCCGCGCTGGCCGCGGCGGGCCATCGCG
>JBARNF010001241.1:0-1653 GCA_049802835.1 Bradyrhizobium sp. | reverse complement strand
GCCGCAGCACCTCGGCGCGCGTCTTCAGCGCGGCACCGAGCTTCGAGCCCGCCGGAATGCCGGCGAGCTTCTCGATCAGCGTGGTCATGCGGCACCTCGCATCTGGCAGGGATTGTCGGCATCCAGGATATCGAGGCGCAATGGCGTGCCGGTGTCGAGGAAATCGGTGAGCACAGCCTCGATCGGCGCCGGATCGAGGCCGCGGGCGACCAGCCATTGCGGCTCGTAGTAGGTCTGCCGATAGCGTTCGCCGGAATCGCAGATCAGCGTCACCAGCGAGCCGGTTGCGCCGGTCTCGCGCATCTCGGCCGCGAGCCGGCACAGCGCCAGGAAGTTGGTCCCGGTCGAGCCGCCGACCGGACGGCGCAGCCGCCGCGTCAGCACGTTCATCGCCGCGATCGAGGCGGCGTCCGGCACCTTCATCATGCGATCGACGACGCCGGCCACGAAGGACGGCTCACAGCGCGGCCGGCCGACGCCCTCGATCAGCGAGGGCCGCTCGCAGGTCTGCGCGCAGTCGCCCTTGCAGAAGGCATCGAAGAACGCGGAGTGCTCGACATCGGCGACGCACAGCCGGGTGGGATGGCGGCGGTAGCGCAAATAGCGGCCCATCGTGGCCGAGGTGCCGCCGGTGCCCGCGCCCATCACGATCCATTCCGGCAGCGGACAGCGCTCGCCCTGCAGCTGGTTGAAGATCGACTCGGCGATGTTGTTGTTGCCGCGCCAGTCGGTGGCCCGCTCGGCGAAGGTGAACTGGTCCATGTAGTGGCCGCCGAGCCGCGCCGCCAGCGCGGCCGCCTCGGCATAGAGGAACCTGCCGTCATCGATCAGGTGGCAGTTGCCGCCGTAATGGGTGATCGCGGCGATCTTCTCCGCCGACGTCGTGCGCGGCATGACGGCATAGAACGGCACCCCGATCATCTGGGCGAAATAGGCCTCCGACACCGCAGTCGAGCCCGAGGAGGCCTCGACCACCGGCGTGCCCTCGCGGATGGGGCCATTGCACAGCGCGTACAGGAACAGTGACCGCGCCAGCCGATGCTTGAGGCTGCCGGTCGGATGCGTCGATTCGTCCTTCAGATAGATGTCGATGCCCGCGAGCGCGGGCACGATGAGGCGGATCAGATGGGTGTCCGCAGTGCGGCACTGGTCGGCCTCGATGGACGCGACGGCGTCGTCGACCCAGCCGCGGCAATAGCGCGGCGGGCTCGTCGTCGCCGAATGGGGAGCAACCGGAGGGATCATCTCCGCAACCGACCATAATCCACTTTTCACATCAAGATTATTTCGTCATTCTTCTGATGAATAATGAGCCATCGGCGGCCGAAACTTTATGCTTCAAGCAGATTGAAGAGGATGCATAATGCCAGGAATGCATGATGACGTGATCGACATCCGGCTCCTCGAAGCCTTCTCCGCCGTGATGTCCGCCGGCAGCATCACCGCGGCCGCGCGCCTGCTCGGCCGCTCGCAGCCGGTGGTGACGCGGCAGATCCAGGACCTCGAGACCGACGTCGGCTATCTCCTGTTTTCGCGCAACGGTCCGCGGATCGCGCCGACGCCCAAGGGCGTGCTGTTTCACGCCGAGGTCGAGCGGCTGCTGCTCGGCCTCAGGCACATCCGGGCGCGCGCCACGGCGATCGGCGCCGGCGC
>JBARNF010001240.1:0-6960 GCA_049802835.1 Bradyrhizobium sp. | reverse complement strand
CGCGCGCCCTGCATGAATGCCGAGGCGCTCGGCGTCGGCCGCACCGTCGAGATCGACACGACGGGCGGGCCGGGCTTTGGCTTCGAGCACTTCAAGGACCTCGATTTCCTGAAGGATCACGAGGTCGTCCTGACCTTTGACGACGGTCCATGGCCGGAGAACACGCCCGGCGTCCTCAAGGCGCTCGCCGACCAGTGCACGACCGGCATCTTCTTCATCATCGGCAAGCACGCGACGTACTATCCGGAGATCCTCAAGCAGGTCTACAACGCTGGCCACACGGTCGGCACCCACACCTGGTCGCATGCTGCGCTGACCAACAAGAAGCTGACCGAAGACCAGCGCAAGGAGGAGATCGAGCTCGGCATCAGCGCGGTGAAATGGGCGCTCGGCGGCAACTCCCCCGCCCCGTTCTTCCGCTTCCCGGCGCTCCAGCACCCGCCGGAGATGGTGACCTATCTCGGCACCCGCAACATCGGCATCTTCTCCTGCGATCTCGACTCGTTCGACTTCAAGGCGAAGAACGCGCAGGCGGTGCTCGACGTCACCTTCAAGAAGCTCGACAAGCTCGGCAAGGGCATCATCCTGATGCACGATTTCCACAAGCATACGGCGGAAGCCTTGCCTGAACTGCTGCGCCGCCTGAAGTCCGGCGGCTACAAGGTGGTCGCGATGCGGGCCAAGGCGCCGGTGCAGTCACTACCGCAATATGACGAGCAGCTCGGTAAGGTGGCGAAGCTCCCGACGGTGAGCCAACGGCCGGTTTCGAGCGTTGTGACGACAGTGTCCGAATAAGTCAGGATTGCTTTCGTCAGTGCCTCAGCTTCGTATCGAAGGTTATGTCATCGTATCGGCCGACGGCATGTTGGCCGATTCCCGCAATTTGATGCCGGACGCGCTCAAGTTTCCCGGCGACGCGCTGTTCTTCTCCCGTGCGCTCGACCGCGCCGATCTGATCGTGCACGGCCGCAACTCCTATGAGGACCAGCCCAATTCGCCGAAGCGCCGGCGGATCATCGTCACCAGCAAGGTGGCGGGGCTGGCTCCTGACACGGAGAAGCCGCTCTCCACCCTGTGGAACCCGGCCGGAGCCTCGTTCGAAGCAGCCTGTACGGCCGCCGGCGTCAATGCCGGCATGGTGGCCGTGATCGGCGGTCCCGCCGTGTTCGACATGTTCATGGACCGCTACGACACGTTCTTCCTGTCGCTGGCACCCCACGTCTCGCTGCCCGGCGGAGCGCCCTGCTTTCCCGGCGTCGGCCCCGCGCGCCCGCCCCAGCAGGTGCTGACGGAGCACGGCTACACGGTCGCCGATCGCCTGGTGCTCGATCCGGCCTCCGACGTCAGCGTCATTGCCTGGAAGCGCGCCGCCTAGCTCAGCCGTTACATATCGCCATACGCCGCCCGCTCGGGCTCCTTCGGCCCCTTGCCGTAGCCGAAGATCATGAACAGCGCGCCGATGATCGACAGGTTCTTCAGCGCATCGATCAGCGTCTTGGCGTTGTCGGGCGGCGCCTGGTTCCAGAAGTCGTGAAAGTAGAAGATCGTCGCGGCGACGAAGACGATCATCAGAGCCGCGAAGAACCGCGTCAGAAAATTCAGCGCGATCATCAGCCCCGCCAGCACCTCGAAGGCGCCGACCGCGATCGCGAGGATCTGCGGCATCGGCATCTTCGCCGCCGCCTCCAGCTGCGCCGCGTAGGGTGCGAGCACCCCGGGGATGGTCACCTTGGCGGCAATGAGATCGGCGGTCACAGGAATGCCGAACAGCTTGGTCGCGCCCGTGTAGATGAAGATCACGGCAAACAGAACGCGCCCGAACGTAATGAAACCCGGCATTCTCGTCCTCACGGATCAACTTCAAACGATAGATGGTGCCGGCACACCCGGCGGGATATGTGACGTCTCCAACGCTTTTCAACAATAAACGCGGACGGAATGCGACCGAAACCGGACGAATTCCGCCACACTTCGATCACGCCGACACGATCACGCAAACAGCGTCGGTTGCGCCCGCCCGGCCCGCTCCTGCGCCTCGACGGCCGCCACGGCCGTCATGTTGAGAATGCCGCGCGCGGTCACCGACGGCGTCAGGATGTGGGCCGGCCGCGCCGGGCCGATCAGGATCGGGCCGACTGGCACCGCATCCGCCAGCACCTTGATCATCTGGTAGGCGACGTTGGCGGCATCGAGGTTCGGCATGATCAGCACATTGGCCTCACCGTCGAGGTCGGAATGCGGCAGGATCAGCTTGCGCGCGGTCGCCGACAGCGCGGTGTCGCCCTGCATCTCGCCGTCGGCCTCGAGATCCGGCCGGTGCTGCTTCAGCAGTGCCGTCGCCTGGCGCATCTTGCGCGAGGATTCGGTGTCGTAGCTGCCGAAATCCGAGTGCGACACGAAAGCGATCCTGGGCTTGATGTTGAAGCGCATGACGTGATTGGCCGCAAGCGAGGCCATCTCGGCGAGCTCCTCGGCGGTCGGGTTCGGCCGCACCTGGGTGTCGCCGATGAAATAGGCGCCCTTGCTGGTGATGGTGAGCGCGAGCGCCGCATAGTCGCTGACACCCGGCATGAAGCCGATGATCTCGCGCACATGGCGCAGATGGCTCATGTAGCGGCCCTCGACGCCGCAGATCATCGCATCGGCCTCGCCGCGGATCACCGCCAGCGCCGCGATCACGGTGGCATTGGTGCGCACCACGGTGCGGGCGGCATCCGGCGTCACGCCGCGCCGGCCGGCGACTTCGATGTAGCTCTGCACATAGGAGCGGTAGCGCGGATCGTCCTCGGGGTTGACGAGGTCGAAATCGGTGCCGGCCTTGATCGACAGGCCGAAGCGCTTGATGCGCGCCTCGACCACGGAGGGACGGCCGACCAGGATCGGCCGCGCCAGCTTCTCCTCCAGCACCACCTGCGTGGCGCGCAGCACGCGCTCATCCTCGCCCTCCGCGTAGATCACGCGCACCGGCTGGGTCTTCGCCTTGGCGAACACCGGTTTCATGATCAGGCCGGAGCGGAACGCGAAGCGTTCGAGCTGGGTGGTGTACTCGTCGAAATTCTTGATCGGCCGCGTCGCGACGCCGGAGTCCATCGCAGCCTTCGCAACCGCCGGCGCAATGCGCAGGATCAGGCGCGGATCGAACGGCGAGGGAATCAGCGAGCCCGGGCCGAAGCCTTGCGTCTCGCCGGTGTCGAAGCCGCGCGACACGGCATCGGACGGTGGGTCCTGCGCGAGCTGGGCGATGGCGTCGACCGCCGCCTGCTTCATCGCCTCATTGATCGCGGTGGCGCCGACGTCGAGCGCGCCGCGAAAGATGAACGGGAAGCACAGGACGTTGTTGACCTGGTTCGGGAAGTCGGAACGTCCCGTGCAGATCATCGCGTCGGGCCGCGCCGCGCGCGCCTCCTCAGGCATGATCTCCGGATTGGGATTGGCGAGCGCCATGATCAGCGGCTTGTCGGCCATCTGCTTCAGCAGCTCCGGCTTCAGGACACCGCCTGCCGACAATCCGAGGAAGATGTCGGCGCCGCCGATCACCTCGGCCAAGGTCCGCTTGTCGGTGGGCTGCGCATAGACTGCCTTCCACGGGTCCATCAGCGTGTTGCGGCCCTCATGGACCACGCCGTCGATGTCGCAGACCCAGATGTTCTTGCGCTGCGCGCCCATCGTGACCAGCAGGTTGAGGCAGGCGATGGCGGCGGCACCTGCGCCCGAAGTGACGATCTTCACCTCGTCCATCTTCTTGCCGGACAGCGAGAGCGCGTTCTTGATCGCGGCGCCGACGATGATCGCGGTGCCATGCTGGTCGTCATGGAAGACCGGGATCTTCATCCGCTCCTTGAGGCGGGCTTCGATCTCGAAGCATTCCGGTCCCTTGATGTCCTCGAGGTTGATGCCGCCGAAGGTCGGCTCCAGCGCCGCCACCACCTCGACCACGCGATCGATCGTATCGGCGGATATCTCGATGTCGAACACGTCGATGCCGGCGAACTTCTTGAACAGGACCGCCTTGCCTTCCATCACCGGCTTCGACGCCAGCGGGCCGATATTGCCGAGCCCCAGCACGGCGGTGCCGTTGGAGACGACGGCGACGAGGTTGGCGCGCGCGGTGAGCGTGGCCGCTTCGGCCGGATTGTTGGCGATCTCGGTGCAGGCGGCGGCAACACCCGGCGAATAAGCCAGCGCCAGGTCGCGCTGGTTGGCGAGCGGCTTGGTGGCCTGGATCTCCAGCTTGCCCGGCCGTGGCAGCCGATGATAGGCCAGCGCTGCGGAACGAAGATCTTCAGAATAGGACGACATACGTGCTCCAGCGTTTCCGACCCCGGTTGGTCTCGTGAGGTGCGTTCAGAACGCATTTTTTCCGGCCGGTGGAACCGCATGTGATGCACGCTGAGCGGTTTTCATGCAACATCGGAAACCATGTCCGTCAACAGACCAGGGGCGGCAAATTCTCAAGTTGGCAGAAGCACATCCCTATCCGATCCAGTTCGCCAACACCATGACCATGAGACCATGACCATTGCGGCCAGCCCGGCGTCGGGCGTGAGCGGGAGCAGATTGAATGAGCCGGATCTTGATTGGAGCTCTCGTTGCGGTTGTCCTCGGCGTCGCCGGCTTTCTGGGCGTCCCCTGGTATGCCCAGAGCCGTGCGGAGCGTGAGGTCGAGGCCAGCTTCGCCCAGATCCGGCAGAACGGCGCCACGGCGAGCCACGGCAAGGTCGCGTTCGACCTGTGGGCCCGGAAGCTGTCGATCGCCGACGTCAAGATCGAATCGGCCGCGCAGCCCCCGGCGAGCCTCACGCTCGGCAACATCGTCGCGACCGGCCTGAGCCAGCCGGACGCCGAGCACGTCGCTGCCGCCAGCATCGAAATCAGCGACATAGCGCTCGGCGGGCAACTGCCGGGCTCCTCGCCGCTGCGGCTGAACTACAAGCTGCCGCAGCTCGTGGTGAAGGACTACGCAGGTCCAGCCCGCTTCGCGGCGGCGCCGGGCACCGGCCCGATCGAGACCTACCGGGCCCTGGCGCAGCAATTCGTCGCCATCCGCGCAGCATCGATCACGGCGCCGCGCATCAACGGCACGATGGAGGGCGATCCCAGCGCCGCTGGGCCGGCCGAATTCAGCTATGGCGGCCTCGTCATCGACGACATCAAGGACGGCCATATCGCGAGCTACCGGGTCGACGAGATGACCTTCACGATGACCCCGCAGCAGCCGAACGGCAAGGCCGCGAAGATGCAGGGCCGGATGGCCGACATCATCACCAGGGACATCGATGCCAACGCGATCGCAGCCCTGCTGGCGCCCGATTCGGCCAAGGACGACAAGCTCTGGCGTTTCAGCGGCGAGGCCTCCGCCGGCGCCTATGATGTCACCTCCGACATCGGCCTGCGCGTGCACATGGACAGCCTCAAGATGGGCACGTTCGGAGTCCGGCCGTCGCGCGTGCAGCTGCCGGCGCTGGTCGCCGCCATGACGACGGGCGCGCCGAAGTCTGCCGCGATGGCGCCCGAGCTGATGGACAAGGTTGCCGGCGTCTATGACGGCATCCAGTTCAAGAACGTCGAGGTCGTGGGATTTGCGGTCGAAACGCCTGACGGCCCGGTCAAGGTCGCGACGACGCGATTCGATCTCGACGACGGCAAGGGCGACATCGCGTTCGAAGGCTTCGATGGCCGCACGCCGAACGGACCGGTCAAGCTCGGCCGCTTCGCCCTCAAGCGCTTCGACATCGCGAGCCTGCTGCGGCTGAGTGCAAAATACGCCGCCCCCGGCGCAAAGCCTGCGCCGGCCGAGGCGCTCGCGCTGTTCAGGATGCTCGAAGGAATCGAGTTCAAGGACGTGACCGCCCCCTACAAGGCCGGCGGCAAGCCGGTGCGCATCGACAATTTCAGCCTCGACTGGGGCCAGTTCGTGGGACCCATCCCGACGAAGGCCCGCCTGGTCGCCAAGATGGCCGGGCCGCTCGATCCGTCGAACCCGGCGCTGCTGCCGCTCCTGGTCGCCGGCATCGACACCGCCGCGTTCGACGCCGATCTCGGCCTCGGCTGGACCGAGAGCTCGGGCGCGTTCGCGCTTCAACCCTTCAAGCTCGAGGTCAGCAACCTCGTCGCCGCCTCGGCCAGCGTGTCGCTGGCGCAGGTCCCGCGCGACGTCTTCACCATCGACCTGCAGCAGGCGACGACGGCGGCGGCGCAGATCGAAGCGGCCGGGCTGGAATTGACCCTGCGCGATCTCGGCGCCGTCGACGTGCTGGTCGCCAACTACGCGCGCGGTCATGCCATCCCGCGCGATGCCGCACGCAAGGCGCTGGTCGACACCATCAAGGCGATCGGCGCCCAGATCGCGGCCAACAACATCGACGTGGCCAGCGCGGTCGACGCCATCAGCCGCTTCGTCGAGAAGCCGCGCCAGACCTTCACCTTGAAGCTCACCCCGCGCGCCAAGGTGCCGGCGATGCAGCTCGCCCAGCTCGTCGCCATCGACCCGCCGAGCGCGCTGGCGCAGTTCAAGATCGAGGCCCAGACCGCGCCGTGAGGCGGATGGAGGAGGTGAAACCCCGCCTTTCTCCGCCGTCATTCCGGGGCCCGCGTCCGCCGCAGCTCGAAGAGCGGAGGCGGAGGCGCGAGCCCGGAATCCATAACCACCACTATGCGTGAGGATCGAAATGCCTGCACGCCCGATCTCCTTCACCAATCACCGTCTGGGAGTATGGATTCCGGGCTCGCGCTGCGCGCGCCCCGGAATGACGTGGAGAGTTGCTGCGTCACCGCTCGCTCCGCACGGTGAGCGCCATCGGCGGCCAATGCCATCAATTCACGGAATTCATCTAGCAATCGTGATTTCATGACGCGCGCCCGTGATCCCGCGGCTGAAACGCCCGGGGTTTGCAGGTCGTTCGGCCCTCATGAATCGAAGAGGGCGCAGGGAATGCCGGGTGCTGGCCGCAACCCATGGCC
>JBARNF010001239.1:0-1963 GCA_049802835.1 Bradyrhizobium sp. | reverse complement strand
ACCCCAACCCTCTCCCCGTAAGAACGGGGAGAGGGAGCGCACCGCATGTGAGGCGAGAGCTCGCCTAATAACTAACACGCGAAAACGATGGACGTGGGCAGTCGCCTGCAGCGTCCAGAAGTTCGTCTCAAATTGTCCCCGCCTCCTCATTCGACCGGCGACGCCTTCATGCGGTGGTCTTCGACCGGTAGCCCCAGCGCCGCCTGGATCGCACGGGCCAGGAATTGCAGGGTCAGCAGCAGCATGCCGAAGGTGACGACGGCTTGCGGAAACCACAGCGGTGTGTCGCTCGAGGTCGAGACCTGGCCGCGGATGAACGAGCCGAAGGCGAACTTCATCATCGCCCAGGTCAGGAAGGCCATGAAGGCGAAGCCGGTGACTGCTGCCAGCACCTCCAGGGCCCGCTGCGCCGCCGCGGGCACGTTCTTCAAGAGCAGCACGACGCGGATGTGGCCGCCGACCCGCAACGTCATGGCGGCGCCGAAGGTGAACGAGGCCGCCATCAGGTAGGACGAGTATTCCCAGGCGATCGAGATGGTCGGCGGGAAGAACGGCAGCACGTTCGACAGCGCCCGGGTCGCGACCTCGGCCAGCATCAGGCCCGTCAGCGTCAGCAGGCAGCCGCCGCCGATCCAGCCGTCGAGCCGGCCAAGCCGGTCGATGATGTCGAGCAGGATGCGCAGCGGCGCCGGTGCGGCTGCGTTGAGGCTCGCCTGCTGGCCCGGCGACGGCTCCCCGAGGATCTCAGCCACGCTTCATCTCGGCGAGATAGGCCTTCACCGGCTGCTCGGCCGCGGGCACGCGCTTGAGGAAGGCGTCCATCAGCGGCGCCGTCTTGGTGCGGATCTCGGTCATCATCGCTTCCGACACCGGCAGCACTTCCATGCCGCCTTCCTTGAGCCGGCTGAGGCTGTCGGCGTCGGCCTTGAGCGAATTGGTCCAGAAACCCGGCTCCATCTTCGCGGCAATCTCGGCCACGGTCTTCTGCTGCTCCGGCGTCAGCGCCTTCCAGGAGTCCAGGTTCACGGTGAGCATCTGCGACGACCACACATGGTTGGTCGGGTAGATGTATTTGAGGAATTCCCAGAACTTGCCGTCCACGCCCGACACGGCCGAAGTCGACACGCCCGCCACCGCGCCGGAGGCGAGCGCCGGGATCGTCTCGCCCCAGGGGATCATCACGGCGGCCATGCCGATGGCGTTGAGCATGTCGACCGCGTTCTTGTCGGGCACGCGGATCTTGATGTTCTTCAGTCCGGCGACGTCGCTGGTCTTGACCTTGAGGTGCAGGTACTGCGTCGGCCACGGCACGATGTAGAGGATCTTCTGGTTGTTGCGCGCGGCGATCTTCTCATATTGGGGCCGCACATATTTGTGCAGCACCTTGAGTTCGTCCATCGAGCCGGCGAGGAACGGGATGCTCTCGACGCCCATGAATGGCTCGTCGCCGACCTGCTGGATGTTGAGGACGTCGGCGAGCGGCACCAGGCCATCGCGCACCGCGCGCAGATGTTCGGGACCCTTGAAGCCGAGCTGACCGCCGGCCTTGACGGTGATGTTGACCGCGCCATTGGTCTGCTTGTTCACCTCCGCAGCAAAGGCCATCGCATTCTGGGTGTGGAAATTGCCGTCCGGCCAGACCGTCGACATGTCCCAGTTGGTCGTCGCGGCGCGCGCCCTGGTCGAGATCTGGCTCGCCGTCAGCAGCGCCGCTGCACCTGCGGTGAATGTCCGTCGCGTGATCATCGTTGTCTCCGGGTTGATTGGAATGCGAAGGTCGGGATGTCGGTGTGAGTGAGTGTCTTGTGAGTTAGCTCTTGTCTCTTGTTAGTTGGATCCCGGCTGACGCTTCGAGGGCAGTGCGCTCCCTCTCCCCGTTCTTCACGGGGACGCGACGAGCTTCGCTCGCGCTGTGAGGGTTGGGGTGAGGGGCAGACGCACGGGGAGTGTTCGTGGTGAGACC
>JBARNF010001238.1:0-1592 GCA_049802835.1 Bradyrhizobium sp. | reverse complement strand
GGATGCCGCGCAAGGTGTGGAGCTTGATGCCGAAGCCGAGCAGGTCGGCCCTCCGGCGAAACTCCTTTGAGACGTTCCGCGGCATTCGCGGCGCGGTCAGGACGAAGTCTTGCCCGGGCTCTGGGACGGCCGGAAACATCAACGCCTTCGGCGGCAACTTGACCAGCGAGAGGTCGACGTCGGCGCCGTCCGGGATTCCCGCGACCAGCTGCTGGTGCTTGCGCATCTCGGCGAGCAGCACGCCGAGGGTGGCATCGTCGAGGCCGATGGTCCGGAAGCCGCGCTCGCTTTTGGGCGCCTTGAGCCGGAGTCCGAACTTCTTGGTGTGCTCCCAAGCGCGCTCAATGCGGACAGTCTTGCCGGCGAGGTCCAGGTCGGTCCAGCGCAGGGCCAGCAGCTCGTTGCGGCGGGCGCCTGTCGCGGCGGCCAGCACGATAAAGGAATACAGGCTGGACGACTTGAAGCCGGCGACCAGCTTGGCCAGCTCGGTCTCGGAGAGGCCTTCCTGGTGTTCGTCCGCCTCCCCCTCGTCGTCCAGATCGGCAGGCTTCGGATTGGGATTGGGTAGGCGCGCGACGAACTGCATCGGGTTCACCGCGATCATCCTGGTGCGCAGAGCGGTGCCGAGACAGGCGTTGAAGACGACGTGGACATGCCGGGTCGTCCTCGGCGCCATCTCGCCGGCCGCAACTTTGGCCTCTAACCCGGTATAGAGCCGATCGATCGCGGTGGATTGCAGGGACTGCAATGCCGTGGTGCCGAGGGTCGGGACCACGTGCTCGTTGAGCAACTGCTCGTAGCGCTCCAGCGTCCGCTGGCCGACTTCCTTCCGGTTCTTCGGACCGGGTGCACCGGACGCGATCCATTGCGCGATCCATTTCGCGACTGTCAGCCTGCTCGGCTCGACGGCGACACCGTCATCCTTGGCCTTGAGTAGCTTGCGCAGCTCCTCGCGCGCCTCTCTTCTGGTCTTGATGTCGCCGCCGAGCGTCTTCGACATCGTCTTGCCGTTAAGGCGGTAGCGCAGCCGGAACTTGCCGTCGCGCTCCTCGATGTTCCCGTTGCCGTATGATCTAGCCATCGTTCTTCTCCTCCGTGTCGACGATTGCGAACTCCGGGTATCCGAGCTTTACAAACAGCACGTTCAGTCGATCTGTCAGGTTGGCGAACCGCGCATCGGTGTTCTTGTTGATGGCCAGCGCGGTTTCGAGCGCCGCGAACTTCGCGACGTCGCGCATCAGGTCGTCGGAAAAAGACCGCTGCAGCCGGAGGATCGCTTCCTGGTTCAAGGAACGCTCGTTCTTGCGGGCCTCGGCCTCGATCATCTGATGCAGCCCCCTTGGAATTCGGAGCTTTAGCTCGGCGGGCTTAACTGGCTTGCGGGCCACGGCGACACTCACAAACTGTGAAAATACGGGGAATCTTAACAGAATAAGGGTGGGTCAACAATGGGTCTTGACCCAGATTTTCCCCAAAGGTAGTTTCATGAAACTTGAGGACTGTCAGTATGTTAAGCGAAGCTGACGGATTTTATCTAGATCAGGGGAGTTCAGTGACGCATGATGATGAGTGTAAGACGCTAGATGTTCCGA
>JBARNF010001237.1:0-5040 GCA_049802835.1 Bradyrhizobium sp. | reverse complement strand
CTGCAGCGGCAGCATCGCGAACCAGGCGCTCGAGCACCGCGAGATAGTCGAGGAAGCGGCGCCGCCCGGCCTTGGTCAGGCGACAGGTGGTGTGGGGACGATTGCCCTCATACCCCTTGGTGACCTCCACCAGCCCGGCCTCCTGCAGCACCTGCAGGTGCCGGGACAGGTTGCCGTCGGTCAGCCCGCACAGCTGCTTGAGGTCGGCGAAGGCAAGGCCCTTCGGATGCGCCATCAGCGACGTGAGCAGGCCGAGTCTGGCCTTCTCGTGGATGACGCGGTCGAGGCCGTCATAGGAGAACGGCGCGCTGCCGTCAGTCTTCGACATCGGAGTCTCCGGTGGCAAAATACAGAATGCCCGCCATCAGCCCCTGGCCGATCGCGAAGGGCAGGCCCATGGCCCAAGGTGACAGCGAATGCGTCGCGCTGCCGAGCAGCAGCACTGCAAACCCGGCCAGGAAATAGAACGCGCCGGCCAGCGCGACCGTGCGCGGCAGCGAGCGCACCGAGGCGAAGACGCCGAGCGACGTGAGGATCTGCCACAGGCCAGGCAGCATCCACAGCGCCTCGGGCGCAAACTTCCACATAAGCACCGCGAGCAGCACGCCGGCAACGCCGGCCGGCAGGAACTGCTCGACGGCCTGATGGATCATCGCATCGGCCAGCCCGGAATGGTGACGGCGGGAGCGTGCCCGCATCTCGGTCCCGATCATCGTCAGGGAAACACCGGCCGCCGCCGCCCAGCCGATCAGGAACGTCGCCGCATCCGCGTTCGGATCGCGCAGGAGCAGCTGCTGCAGCAACGCCGTGACGAGCGCGACCGCCGAGGTCGCGGCCATCGTCGCCGGCCCGTAGCCGCGGAACGCGGTGCCTGCCGCGAGCTGGCTGCGGATCGCGATGATGTCCGCCAGCGCCTTGTCGAGGTCGCGCATGTCTCACCTGAAGCCGGGTCCGGCACGATCAACTTTGTAATGCAAAGTATATACGATCGCAAAGTCGATGCAAGTGCCCCGACATGTGCCGGGTGCGCGCCAGCGGTCGGTCGAACCGCCGGATGTCCGGAGAGCTCAGTAATAGGAGTAGCGGTGCACCCGACGCGGCGGCGGCATGTCGACATAGACCGACGGGCGGCGAGCCTGACCGAACGCCACGCGCGGGTTGACGCCGCAACTGGCGTTGCGCCCCGACGCACTGGCGCGGCATTGGTCGAAGGTCTGATAAGAGCAGTCACCGGGAAAGCCGACACCCCTGCCCTGCACGCACCAGGGATAGTCGGAGCCGGCGGCCGCCGGCGCGGCGCCGCCCACGCCAATGAATGCAACACCGACGAGGCCGGCCGCCATCATCATCACCTTGCGCATGATCCGTTCCTTCTCTGGCGAGCAGGTTGCACCACACTGGCATGGTCAAATAACGACAAATTGGCGGAGCGCATCGACGACCAGGGCGATGACGTGTCGCATGCGCGGCACGCCGGCTCCACTCGGTTCACCGGCGAGCAATTCGTCGGTCAAATCGCGCTGCGGCCGGCCGGCAACAGGGGCGCAGACCGTTGCGCCTTCACTCCACCTTCAGGCCGGCGAATTCGACGACCTTCTTCCACTTCTCGGTCTCGGCCACCACCTGCGCGCCGAACTGGTCCGGCGACTGGATCAGCGGCTCGCCGCCAAGCTCGACCAGCCGGTTCTTGATATCCGGTTCGGCCAGGATCGCATTGACCTGCTTGTTGAGCTTCTCGATGATCTCCTTCGGCGTGTTCTTCGGCGCCCCCAGGCCGAACAGCGCGCTCGCCTCGTAGCCGGGCACGGTCTCGGCGACCGCCTGGACATCGGGCAATTGCGGCGAACGTTCCTGGGTCGTGACGCCGAGCGCCCGCAGCGAGCCGGCGCGGATGTGCTGGATGATCGAGGGCATGTTGTCGAAGATGACCTGGACCTGGCCGCCGAGCATGTCGGTGATCGCCGGCGCCGCGCCGCGGTAGGGCACATGCTGCATCTTGGTCCCGGTCATGGCCATGAACATCTCGCCCGACAGATGCACCGAGGTGCCGTTGCCGGACGAGGCCATGTTCACCTTGCCGGGATTCTCCTTCAGATAGGCAATGAACTCGGCCACGTTCTTGGCCTGGATGTCCTTGTTGACGGTCATCACGTTCGGCACGCGGTTGAATGAGGCGACCGGCGCGATGTCGCTAACGAAGTTGAACTTCAGGTTGGCGTAGAGGCTGGCATTGATGTAGTTCGCCGGATTGACCAGCAGCACGGTGTAGCCGTCCGCCGGCGCGTTCACGACGGCATCGGTGCCGATATTGTTGCCGGCTCCCGGCTTGTTCTCGACCACGAATTGCTGGCCGAAGGTCTCGGACAGCCGCTGGCCGATCAGCCGCGCCAGGATGTCGGTCGCTCCGCCCGGCGGATAGCCCACCACGAAACGGACCGGGCGAGCCGGATAATCCGCCGCCCAGGATTTGCGAACGGCGGCGATGGACGGAACGGCGGAAGCGATCAGTCCAAGCGCGGTACGACGTGAAATCATGCGTCTCCTCGGATATTATCGTTGAGCGGTCGCCAATGCACCGCTTGCGTCGATTATATCAGAACGCTGCTGCGAGTTCGATATCCGGTCAGGAGGAACGTCCATGCGGGTCAAGGTCGATGCGCTCGATCATCTCGTCATCAATGTCGCGGATGTTGATCGCACAACGGCGTGGTACGAGAAGGTGCTGGGCATGAAGGTGCAGATCTTCGACCCCGGACAGGGCAAGGCCAAGCGCACGTCTCTCTTGTTCGGCAACCAGAAGATCAACGTGCGACCGAAAGACGCGGACAAGGTCGACTGGTTCACCGCCGATCATGTGGCTGCCGGCAGCGACGATCTCTGCTTCCTGACCACCAGCACGCCGGACGAGGTCGTCGCGCATCTGAACGCGCTCGGCGTTGCCATCGAGGAAGGGCCGGTCGCCAAGCGGGGCGCGCGCGGCACCCTGCGCTCGGTCTACTGCCGCGACCCCGACGGCAGCCTGATCGAGATCTCGTCGTACCAGGACTGAGCCGCGACGGCGTTCGCGTGCGGCTCAGTCCGTGCGTCAGGCAGGAGCGGCGATCCTATTTCGTCGCGGTCTCGCCGCTCTTGTCCATCTTCGCGGCGATCTCCTGGCGCGGCCAGCCGGTGAGGGCTGCGAGATCGGTCGCCTCCTTGGCGAAGCGAGCGGCGAGACGCTCCTGATAGGCCCTGGCCGCATCGCATTTGGCTTCGCCGCGCCAGGGATGATGCTGCACATAGCGGCCCTGGAAGTTGCTGCGATCCTTGGTCTCGATGAACACAATGTCCTCGGGAAAGGTCTTCGCATCGTAGCGCACGTGAAGCCGGGTCACGAACGCATCGGAGCCGCCGCCGCGACGGCTGACGCTGAATGCCGTGTCGTCGTCACTGCCGATCCAGCGTGCCCCGAGTTCGGCCAGCTCCTTGTTCTTCATGGGATCGGCGGCGCACGGATCGCACCAGCCCATGTCCCAGGCATATTCGACGAACACCGCCTGCATGTTTTCGCGCGCCACGGCCCGCTCGAACAGCGCCTTGTAGAACGGACCGAACTCGTCCTTCACGTAAAGCGGCACGTCGATGTCGGAGGGGATCTTGACGGTGCGATAATTGGAGGCTTCGATACGGCCGCTCTTGGTCAGGGCAAAGATGATCAGGTCCTGCGGCCCCTTGGCGTTGACCGTGCCGAGCCGCAGCGGCACCATGAACTTGGCACTCTGGTAACGCACCTGCAGCGGCCGCAGCGTGCCGTTGCCGATGGCCTTCATGCGCTCGACATTGACCTTGGCGACGAAGAACCGCATGCCCTGCCGGATGTAGCTGCCGAGCACGGCCTCCGCGCCCTGCGGGATGCGATAATTGTTGTCGGTCAGCCAGCGCGTCAGCCCGTCGCTCTCCTGCGCCGACAGGATCAGCACGTCGTATTCGGCAACGTCGTAGCTCGCCTCGATGGTGACGCCGTAGTGCCCGCGTATGGAGTACTCACCCCCGTTTCCTGCGGCGGCCATCATCGGCACGCCCCGGCGGACTTCGTAGACGCGGGGATTGCACGGATCCTCGTCGTGATATTCGACCAACCGCGGCGCGGTGTACTTGTCGAGATGATCGATCGTCTTTGGCTCGACCACGCCGATCTGCTTGCGCTCGATGAAGGTCGGCACGGGAACCACGACCGCGAATTCCTTGACGTCGCCCTCGAAGTCGCTGGCCATCGTGATCGAGGTCTGGTCGCCGTCACGGGCCAGCACCACCTTCGAGGACTTGTTGAACAGCTTGGCATCCGCCTGCGCGACATAGAAGCCGCAGAACGCATTAGCCGGCGCGATCGTGGCATTGGCCAGGATCGCAGCCGCCGCGACACCGGTACGGAACAGCTTGCTGAAACGCAGGGTCATGTCGAAACTCCTTTGGGAACGGAAGAGCGCCAGGAAAAGCGGACCGCGGGGATGAGCCGGTCGAGCGCCAGCGTGAGCGGCGACAGTGCGATCAGCGCCACATAGAGCGCCGGCCGCATCTGCATGACGAAGGCGAGGTAGTGCGCAGTCACTGCAACGGTCATCGCGAACAGCAGCCGCCCCAGGCCCGAGTCGGGCGAGGTGCGCGGATCGGAGATCATGAAGAAGGTGAAGATCAGCAGCGAGCCGCTCTGCAATTGATGCAGCGGAATCGCCAGGGGATCGCCGAGCCATACGGCGCGCAACAGCAGCAGCGCGGCGTGGCTGGCGAAGAAATAGACCGCGATGTCCGCCCGGCGTGAGGCGCTGAGCACCAGGATCGCGAAGAAGCCGGCGAGGCTTGCGAACCAGATCTCCGTGCCCCACTGGCCGGGCGAGATCCACACGCCCTTCGAGGTGAACAGCAGTACCACAATGGCGAGCCCCGCCGGATTGAAGACGTGCTTGCCATCGATGCGCAGCACGAATTTCGAGCCGATCGCGATCATCGCTGCCGCCGCATGCAGCCACAGCGCGTCGGCGCGCAGCAGCAGGCTGAGCGACA
>JBARNF010001236.1:0-5550 GCA_049802835.1 Bradyrhizobium sp. | reverse complement strand
GCCGTAGTCGGTGCGGCCGAACACCAGCACCGGCTTCGGCGCGAGGCTGTCGGCCGCTGCGGCATAGACCCGCTCGGCGCGGCTGCGATCACCAACCAGCGCCAGCGCCGCGGCGAGCTGCGCCTTGGCGATCGGCGTCGCCAGATTGCCAAGCTTGGTGTCGGCGAGATAGCGCAGATCGCCGATCGGCGCGGCGCCATTGCGCGCCAGCACGTAGAGGCCGTAGGCGAGATCGCGGCCTCCGGTCTTCTCGGGTTCGGCAGCATTGACCACCGAGTTCCTGACGCGGTCGAGCGCGCTCTTGAACAGCACGTCCGGCACCGCAAAGCCCTTCTCGCGCGCGCGGGTCAGGAAATCAGTGACGTAGGCGTCGAGCCACGGATCGTCGCCGCCGGCCGACCACAGGCCGAACGAGCCGTTCGAGCCTTGGCGGGCCAGCAGCCGGTCGATCGAGTCACGGATCCGCTGGTCGACCTCGGTGTCCATCGCCAAATGCGCGCCGGCCGCGAGCTCGTTGACGTAGAGCAGCGGCATCGCGCGGCTCGTGATCTGCTCGGAGCAGCCATAGGGATAGCGATCGAGCGCTTTCAGGATCGTCGCCGCATCGAGCGCGGTCGACAGCCCCGCCGACAGCGACACCGTGCCGGTGCCCGCCACGAGATCGCTGAACATGTCGGACGTCAAGGTCAGGCTCTCGCCCTTCGCCAAGGTGCGGATCGAGCGCCGCGCCAGCACCTGCGTCGCCGGCTTGACGTCGAGCTGATAGTGCCGCGCGAGGCTGAGCCCGTTCGGTCCCTTGATCTCGACGTCGAGCTGTGCCGTGCCGGTGCCGCTGGCCTCCAGCGGCAGGGTTGATGACGCCCGCTGCTTGGCCGCGAGCTTCATCGTCACATTGGCATTGCCGGACACCTTGACCGGGCCGCTCGCCTTGACGGCCACGACGTAATCGCCAGGCGCGCCCTCGACGTTGTCGACATCGAACGACAGCGTGCCGCGGTCGCCGCTCAGCAGGAAGCGCGGCAAGGTCGCAGTCAGCACGACAGGATCGCGCACGGTCACGTCGATATTGGCGCGACCGAGCTTGGTCGCGCTCCACGCCACTGCCATCACCCGCGCCGTGCCAGCGAACTCCGGAATGTCGAAGCTCACCTCCGCGGCGCCGTCGGGACCGACGGTGACGATGCCGGAATAGAGCGCAAGCGGCTTCTGGGTCGGCGGCGTGCCCTGCAGCTCGGCGCCACTGGAATCACCTCCGGAGCGGATCTGGCCGCGGGAGCCCTGCATGCCGTCGATCAGCTGTCCATAGAGATCGCGGATCTCGGCCGAGAGCTGGCGCTGGCCGAGATAATAGTCGTCCGGTGCCGGCGGCTTGTAGTTGGTGAGATTGAGGATGCCGACATCGACCGCCGCAATCACGATCTTGGCGTCCTCCCCTGGATTGAGCCCGCCGATCTTGACCGGGATCTTCAGGCTCGAGCCGGGGCGCACCAGCGCAGGCGGCGTGAGCGCTACATTGAGCGTACGTGCCGATTTGTCGATGCCGAACCAGGCGACGCCGAGCGCGCGTCCGGGCATGCGCTGCGCGGCTGCATCGAGCGGGCGGCGCAGGGTCGTGACGACATAGGCGCCCGTGCCCCAATCCTTGCCGACCGCCAGCCTGACCTGGTTGGTGCCTTCCTTGACCTCGGTGGTCTGCGTCGTCAGCAGCCGGTCGCCGAGCACGTTGACCGTGAGCTTGCCGGCGGTGCGGGCGTTCACCGTCACCACCATCGTGTCGCCCGACTGGTATTGCGGCTTGTCGAGCGAGGTCTCCAGGAGATCCGGCGTATCGGCGCTGCCGTCGGTATACCAGCCGACGTCGAACTGCAACGACGTTACCGGGCCATCGGCGTCCGCCGACTTGACGTCGAGCCGGTAGCGCCCGGCTTCCGGCTGGAAACTCAGCCGCGCCGGCTTGCTGGCCGCGATCGCAACGTCACCATCACCGACTCGGCGCGTCGACTTCACCGGCTCATATTCCCAATAGGAGTTCTGCCGGTACCATTGATAGCGCGACTCGATCTTCAACAGCTCGTAGCGCAGGCCGCTGCGCGCCAGCGTCTTGCCCTCGGGCGAGACGAACACGACGTCGAACTCGGCCTTGTCGCCTTCGCCGACGCTTTTGCCGGAGAACGACGGCTTGATGCCGATCTGCGCCGCCTTGGGCGCGATGGGCAGCACGAGCTTGCGCTCGACGGCGCGGCCGCCGGTTTCGGCCATGCGCACGAAGATCTGCGCCTCTTGCGGCCGGCTGGAGGATGGCGGCTTGGCGAGGCTGACCGGGAAGGTCGCCGCGCCCTTGTCGTCGGTCTCCGGGAGCCCTTCGATCGGGGTGCGCTCGTTGGAGGCGCTCTGCTCGTCGGCGACGCCGAACTGATAGCCGGCAAAGCCCGGGCGCTCGGACGCGGTCGTGACCAGCAGGTCGCCTTCGAGCTGCAGGCCGGAGGTCGGCGCGCCATAGAGGAAATGGCCGTCGACCTTCACCTCCACCGGAGTCTCAGCTTTGATCTGCTTGTCCTTGGAACTCAGATCGAATTCCAGCCGCTCGGCGACGTAATCCTCGACCATGAAGGTGGTCTCGCCGACCGCAGCCCCCTTGGGATCGGTGAAAGCGCGCACCCGCCAGGTGCCGGTCGGCACCGCCGAATTCAGCGCGACGCTGAACGAGCGGCCACCGGCGCCTTGGTCGGGCAGCGCGGCGCGCCGGAACTCGACGCCATCGGGGCGCTCGACCACCAGCGTCAGCGGCGTGCCAGCCATGGCGTTGCCCTTGCCGTCGCGCAGCAGCGCGGTGAGGTAGACGGTCTCGCTGGAGCGGTAGACGCCGCGCTCCGAGTAGACGAAGGCGTCCGGCCCGGCCGGTGCCTCGCGGCCGGCGACGCCGCGGTCGGACAAGTCGAACGCTGTCGTCTTCAGGCTGAGGAAGGCGTAGTCGGTCTTCTCGCCCGACACCGTCAGCATGGCCGGCGACAGCCCGCCCTCGCCGCGCGCCAGGCCGGTCTCGAACAGCGCGTGTCCGGCCTCGTCGGACTTGCGGGTCGCCAGGATCTCGTTGTTGCGCGCCACCAGCCGGACCTCGGCGCGCGCCACCGGATCGGTCGAGGCGAGCGAATTGACGAACACATGGATGCCGTCATTGCCGGAGAACGCGGCAACGCCGAGATCAGAGACGATGAACCATTGCGTGGCGAGCTGGCCGCTATCCTCGTCGCTGCCGCTGGTCGGGCCCTTGGGCGCCGCGGTCATCACGTAGACACCGGGCTGCATGTCGCTGAGCGCCTGGTCGACCGGGAACGCGGTGGTGACGTCCTGGTTCAGGGTCATCGCGGTCGACAGCTCGCCGCTCCACACCTTCATGCCGCGCTCGTTGCCCAAATCGGTGAGCTGGTAACTCGACAGCGGCCGCTGGAAGTCGCTCTCGATGACCGTGTTGATCAGGTTGCGGTCGCCGATCCGGAACACGTTGATATTGACCGCCGGCGTGTTGACGCTAACCAGCGGAATGCCCTTCTGCCCGGTGCGCGGCAGCACATAGGCCTTGCCGGTGAAGCGCACGAACGGCTTGCGGTCGCGCACATAGATGTTGAACTCGGCGGACTTCGGCAAACTTTCCTTCACGCCCGACGGTAGACCGGCGCGCAGGTTGATGTTGTAGCGCTCGCCATGCTTGAGGCCCTCGACGCAGAGCTGCTTATCCTCGGAGGTCAGCGCCGGCTTGTCGGTGCCGGCCTGCGCCACGAATGGCGCGAAGTCGGTGCGCTTGGCGAGATCCTCGGAGAACTGGAAGCAGGCGCGCGGGCTCGCGGAGTCCGAGTCCACGGTATAGTCGAGCAACTTGAAGCCGTGCTCGTCGCGCATCCGTTCATATTGACCGCGCACATCGGCGACCTCGCGCAGGTCGAGCGACAGCCTGAGCGTATCGAGTGCCGGACGCCACAGCTTGCGTTCGGCCATGGTCTTGCCGAGCAGGGCGAGCGCGTCGGCCTCCTCCCCGGCATTGCCGGCGCGCTGATAGGCGATGTAGGCCGCGGTCGAGGCCCGCTCCAGCAGGAACGTCTGCTCCGAAGCATTGAACGGCCTGATCTGGGTGAGCACGGCGCGCGCCAGCCGCAGCCAGTTGCCGGCATCCTCGGGCGCCGTCGCCGCGATCTGGCCGAGGATCTGCAGGCCGGTGCGCTGGTCGTTGCGGCGCAGCGCCGCATCGGCATCGGTGCGCAAGGTCGCAAGCGGCTTGCTGACTGCCCCTGCCTCGGTCTTGATCTGGGCCTCGAGCTTGATGGCGGCGTCCGCCAGGTCGTCGCGCTTGAACGCCTTGTCGGCGGCGCCGGCAGAGATGGGAGCGGCGACGAGGCCAAGCGCCAGCGCGGCGCAGATGGTGGCGGCGCGAACCAGACCGATCATGGGGCAGCTCCTTGGACGGCCCTTCGGAACACGGGAACGATGCCCGTATTTGGCCGATTCGTGGCGAGAATGGACGCGAAATGATGACGGACTGATGGCAGAGGTTGCATGAGGCCGGATGACGGCCGGCCATCGGCAGGTGCGCGCAGCCGGAAAATCTGTTCATCAACGGCAATTCACAAGCCATGGCATACCGGCAAAGGCCGCGGCAGCCGTTCATCCGGCGCCGCCGACGCGCGAAGGAGGCCATCAGCCCTCCTCCGCCTCAGCTTGGTCGCGCCGGGTCCAGTTCCGGTTCGGCCACTCTTGGCGAAACGGAAGATTTTTCATATGACCCATGGTAAGGATGACCGTGCCGACCGGCTCAGCCGAGGCGGTTATCCCGTGACGCATTTCTCGTCACCACGGTCCCATAGCTCAACTGGATAGAGTAGCGGATTTCTACTCCGCGGGTTGCAGGTTCGAGTCCTGCTGGGATCGCCAACGGCTTTTTCCTCCGCTGATTTTACTGAAGAAAACAACGCTCAGTGACCCACCTTTTGGAACGCCTGTTCTGGTGGGTCACATTCGGCATTTTTGGGCCGTCGAAAATCACACCAGCGACAGCAGATCCGGGGTCGTCACAAAGCGGTCCGGCGACGGGCCGGTGACGAGGATCTCGGCGACGTCGGACCATTGGCCCGAGATGGTGTAGCGCGTGGTCACGGCCTCGATCGCGTAGTCCGCGAAGACCTCACGCGTCTCCGGCACGTCGTTGACCGACAGCATGAACTTGCCGGCGATGCCGCCGAGCCGCTGCGCCAGGCGCGCGAAATCGTCCCGCGAAAACACGCCGGCGCCATAGTCGGCCTCGCAGCCCCAATAGGGCGGATCGAGATAGAACAGCGTGCCTGGTCCATCGTAGCGCGTGATGAAGTCGGCCCAGGACAGGCACTCGATGACCACGCCGGAGAGCCGCTCGTGAATGGCCTCGAGCAGCGGGCCGAGTTTGGTGACATCGAAGCGTGCCGAGCCGGTCGGCTCGACACCGAAATTGCGACCCGCGACCTTGCCGCCGAAGGCCAGGCGCTGCAGGTACAGGAAGCGCGCGGCCCGCTCCAGATCGGTCAG
>JBARNF010001235.1:0-3788 GCA_049802835.1 Bradyrhizobium sp. | reverse complement strand
ACAGTGGGCTCATCATCACGCAGGGCGCGAGCTGGGTCATCACGTTCGGAATTCGTCCGAACAGCTGCCGCAGCGGCATGTGGCGCGCTTTCTTGTTGATCTCGCGCGCCAGCGTGCCCCATTCCGGGTCCTTGCCGAAATTGGTCTGCGTTGGGACCGCAGCGCCGATGCGGGCCTTCACGATCTGCCTGGCGAGCTCGCAGACTTTGTCGTCAGCGGCGACAAAGGCCTCGATGACGGCCTCGTGCTTTTCGGCGAGAAAACTCGACAGCACCTCGTCCTCGTTGACGACGGTCTCCGCAACCCAGCGCGCATAGGCATAGGCGAAGGCGGTCGTGATCTCGCCACCGAGAACACGTCCCTCCTCCACGGCGTTGACGAGCGGAGCAAGACCGGATTCGCGCGCCGCCTTGGCGGCTCCGCGCCACGTCGTCCATTGTGGGGCCTTGACCACGTTCGCCTTCCACCGGGCGCTCTGCTCCAGCAGTTCGTCGATCCAGCCGGGCCGTAAGTCGATGATGCTTTCGGGCCGTTCCAAGCCGATGCAGGCGCCGAGATCACGAGCCGCGCGGAGCATCTCCGGGAAGGCATCATGCATGGTCTCGAACGCGCGTTGGACCTGGCCACCCTGGCGAAAGCGCTGGATGTCGCGCGACAGCAGCGTGATGACGTGATCGAGGAGATTGTCCGGCGGCATGTCATCGAGAGCGAAAGCGTCGATGGCCGCCTGCATTTCGTCGGCCCATTTGATCAGGCCGGCGATACGCTGCGGGTCGGTATCCACACCCAGCCACAACCGCTCCATACCTTGGAAGCCGGACCTAAGTGCCTGAAGCTCGCGCAGCAGAGTTGCGAGGTCCTGAAGGACCAGGATGTCACGACCGATGTCTTCAGGGACCTCGTCCTGACAGTATGGCTTGAGTTGAAGACGAACCTTTTTCTTCCGCCCGCTGCGCACCAATACGTTTGAGGCGCAGGCGTCGGTCCATTCACGCTGCAACGCGAGCAGGTCAAGCAGCGCCGCCTTGATGTCGTAAACTGCTGACGACTCAGAGGTCTTGTCCGAGATGCGGCGAACAACGCTGGATACGGCCTGAAGCGACCGGATCCGTTCTGGTCCCTTCTCTCCGAGCAGCAGCACACCGTCGGCCGCATCCGCATTGAGCATCAGCGAGACGAGCCTGACAAATCCAGGAAGCAAACTATCGTCGACGTTTCCAGTCAGACCGAGGGAGGCGATCAGGGCGTCTGCCGCGATGCGCATCCGTCGAAGCGCCAGCTGCAGGCGATCGATCGATTGCTGCAGTGACTGCGCCCAGGCAGGATTCCAGCGGGTCTGCTCGATCCCGCGCAAGGGGTGACTGGTCGGATCGCCGATCGCTTCCAGCGCAGTGCGGATATCTGCGCAGGTCTCGTGCATCTGAGCCAATTGCTCAGGTGAATGCACGGTGCCGACCGGCCAGGACAGGCCGATATCGGCGAGACGACCACGGTCGGCGATCACGCGCCCGAAGGCCTCAAAGGCGGTCATGCCGTTGGCACGCCGACGATGCAGCGCGGACACGAGTCCATTGAGCTGGTCGCGCTTCTTCTTCAGCTCACCCGCGGCAACCGTCCAGTTTTCTTCCGTGATGAGATTGCGCTCGCGCCACGCGGTTGCGAGCTGCTCGATCACGCTCGATTTCTGCGCTTTCGTGGAGTGGACCTCAAGACAGTAGTTGCCGAGCCCGACCGCCTGCATGCGCTCACGAACGACCTCGAGAGCCGCCGTCTTTTGCGAGACGAACAGCACCGTCTTCCCGTGGGCGAGGCAATTAGTGATGGCGTTGGCGATAGACTGGCTTTTGCCAGTCCCGGGCGGACCGAACAGCACGAAATCGTGTCCACGCTGAGCCGCGACGATCGCCGCGATCTGCGACGAATCCGCTGAGAGTGGCGCGAACAGGTCGGCCGGATCGACGACATCGTCGATAGTTCGGGCATCGATGAATCCGCCACCCGATCCCGTGTAGGTGTGGGTCGGGGTGTCGATCAGATGGGCAACGACCGGATTACGCTTAAGAAGGTCCGTGCGGTCGACCAGATCCTTCCACATCAGATATTTGGTGAAAGACAGCGTGGCCAGCGTGACCTGTTCGGTGACCTCCCATCCCTTGATGCTCTTGATGTGCTGCCGGACAGACTTCCAGATGCCGGCGACGTCGATGCCCGAAGCGTCCTGGGACAACTCTCCCTCGGCCTCTGGCAGGGCCAGTTCGAAATCCTGTTTGAGCATCTGCAGCAGTGTCGGGTTAAACTGTGCTTCATCCTCGTGCAGCGCAAGGCGGAAGCCCGATCGCACGCTCTTGCGCTCTAGCTGAACAGGAATCAGGATCAACGGCGCTCGATACGGTCCGGCGCCGTCCTGCGGTGTCCATTTCAGGAAGCCGAAGCACAGATACAGGATGTTCGCGCCGCCTTCCTCGAACGCAAGCCTTGATGCCCGGTAGAGATCGGTGAGTCGTGCTTCGAGTTCGGTGTCGACGACGTTGGTGTGAAGATCGCCCCGCTTCATCGCATCCAGGATGAAATCCTTGCGCGCATCCTCATTCTGCCGGCCGGCCAGCAACGCCGCGTCGCGCCCATCGCTGCCGTCGAGCACGGATGATTTGCCGAGCAGCTTGAAACGATCGCCCTCTGACAGACGGTCCTCAAGCGAGGCCGGATCCGGGCATTCGATGGCAACGGTCGACTTGGTGTCTTTGAAGTTCAAGAGCCGGTTCTTCAGCGTAAGATCGAGCAGACTGCGCTTCCAGATCTCCAACCGGTCCAGATTCTTCTCCGCGAGTGGCGCGCGGCGCTTATCGAGATCCTCCTCGAACTGCGGGATTTCGCCAACATCCTGGGCTGTGGCGGCTCCTGCCACGGGGCGGATTGCCGGCTCAGCCGATCCGAACAGATCCAGCGGCCGAATCTTTGCGCTGCGGGCGCGACGGATATCGACGGCGAGTTCAAGCGGTGAGGTTGCGTCCTCGGCGATCAACTTCTTTGCGGCATCGACCGCCTGCCTGAAGCTTGCAGGATGAGTACCAGTCAGAAGCGTGGTCTCGACGACGACCATCTCCTCGAGCTGAACGCGCTTGCGCAGCATCTGCGAGTCGTCGATCACAAGTCCCGAGAAATCCTCCTCGACGAGCCAGACGCCGGCGAAGGCATGGCCCTCGGCCAACGCGACGATAGGATTGAGGCCTGCCTGCTCAAGACAGGATGCATAGAGCAGCGTAAGATCGAGGCAGGTACCGACCTTACGCGCCAGGATGTCGCTCGGGCCACGAATCATCTGCCCCGAGCGTTCGAAGCTTTTAGGTGGCAGCACATAGGCAATGGCATGCGAGACCAGCGCGGCCCAAATCGCGTCCGCAATCTCCCAGGCCCGCGCCTTGGTGCCCTTGCGGTAGCCGTCCATGGCCTCATGCCGCCCGGCGGCGGCCAGTTTATCGGAGGCCTCGCGTAGAATGACGTCGACGCTCGGATCGGTCGGACGCACAAAGGCAGCCAGCAACTCGGGTGCAGTGTTAACGCCGCCCCAGTGCGAGGGAGGCAGGAGGTTGATTTCGACGAATTGTTCGGCGAGCACATCGCCGCCAGCTTCGACACGGATTTTGAGTTCACCTCTCCGAGAGGCGTTGATCCCGGCAAGGAAGGCCGGGTCGAGCTTGACGTCGAGGCTGCGAATGTGATGGACGGCTTGGTCGGCGATCCGCTCGATACGCCAGATGCCGGCCGTCAGGAACGGCGGCTCTGCTGAT
>JBARNF010001234.1:0-4335 GCA_049802835.1 Bradyrhizobium sp. | reverse complement strand
GGTGACGAATGCCAGCGGCGCACAGGGCGTGCTGGTCGAGACCGAGCGCTACGCCAAATTCGATGCCTTCGCGAAGGAGCTCGGGCGGCACGCGGGTGCCGCGCTCGGCGAAGTCGCGGGCAACCAGCGGATTCTGGTCACGATCGCCGTCCCTCCCGGCGACGGACGGCTGGCAGCCTTCGATGGGCTGCCTATATTCAGTGTCCCGATCCAGTCCCGTCCCGGTGCGCGCCGCATTGGCGTCGACGTCCCGGTCCGGTCGCTGGTTCAGGACCTCGCCCGTTTCGAAGCTGCCGGCTATACTTTCGAGCATGCCTACGACTATTGATCGACGGCCCTCATCCCGTACCCTGCCGTTGGCGGGGCTGCTTGCCGTTGTCGCGACATGGTTTGTGGGCATGGCCGCGATGGCGTTCGTGATCACGCCCGATGCCGTCGTGGCGTTCGGACCGTCGGGCCGTATCATACCCGCGGTGGTCGCCTCCGATGGAGCCTTGCTCGATGCCGGGCGTTTCCACGTCTCGGCAAGAACGGGAGCGGCCACGGTCGGCAGCCTCTATGCGGCCGGGGCCTGGTTCGTCTGGCCGCTCATCGGCAAGGGCTGCGGCCGGGGCTGATCGTGCGCGCCGCAGTGGGAACTGCTCATCCCGCCTCGGCTCGGCCGGGCTCGAGAACTGGTGCGGCCGCGCCCAAAGATGTTAAGCTCGCAGTAACGCTGCGGCCATGACGCGACACGAAGCAGAAGCTTGGTCGATGCCCGCCCCCGGGGGTCGACAGAGCAGGAGAATGTGATGCCTTCTTTGACCGAATGGAAAGTGCCGTTCGCCTTCCAGCCTCGCGCCGAAGACTACAAGTTCAACCTCGACCACGCCTTGTCATCGATCGTGGGCCTGCATGCGATCATTCCGCCCGACGCGTTCAGCGCGGAAACGCTGGGCACCGAACGCGCCGGCAATGCGGTCGTGATCGAAGACGGGCTGGTGCTCACCATCGGCTATCTGATCACCGAGGCGGAATCGGTCTGGCTGCACCTCAACGATGGACGGGTGGTCGAAGGCCATGTGCTCGGATACGATTTCGCCACAGGCTTCGGCCTGGTGCAGGCGCTCGGGCCGCTCGACCTGCCGCCGCTGCCGCTCGGCTCCTCGGCCGCGACCAAGATCGGCGATCAGGTCGTGCTCGGCGGCGCCGGCGGCCGGACGCGATCGGTCGCGAGCCAGATCATCGCCAAGCAGGAGTTCGCCGGCTACTGGGAATATCTGCTCGACGAAGCGATCTTCACCCATCCCGCCCATCCCAATTGGGGCGGCACCGGACTGCTCTCGGCCAAGGGCGAACTGATCGGCCTGGGATCGCTGCAGCTCGAACGCGAACGCGACAGCAAGGCGGAGCACGTCAACATGATCGTGCCGATCGACCTTCTGAAGCCCGTCATCGATGACCTCCGGCGTTTCGGCCGCGTCAACAAGCCGGCCCGCCCGTGGCTCGGCATGTACTCGACCGAGATCGACGATCGCGTCGTGGTGATCGGCGTTTCCAACAACGGCCCGGCCGCGCGCGCCGAGCTCAAGGCGGGCGACGTGATCCTCGGCATCAATGGCGACAAGGTCACCAGCCAGGGCGAGTTCTATCGCAAGCTCTGGGCGCTCGGTGCCGCCGGCGTCGACGTGCCGCTCACCGTCCATCACGAGGGTGTCACCTTCGACGTCACGGTGGCCTCGACCGATCGCACCAAGCTGCTCAAGGGCCCGCGGCTGCACTGCGGCAGCCGCGCCCCCCTCGACGGATTGCAGCGGCGTCCACAGCCGCCGGCCGTGGCCGCCGGTCACGCGTTGACGTGCCAGGCCGCCGTGACGATCTCATGCAGATGCGCATCGGTCGGCATCTGCAAGGCTGCCGTCGGATCGAATCCCGGATGCGCCTGGGCATAGCTCGCCATGGCCTGAACCAGCTGCGACACCTGGGTGTCGATCTCCAGACCGCCAGCCTTGATCTCCTGCAGTTGGTAGGAGCCGCCGATAAACCAGTCGGCGACGGTGACCTGCTGATGCGTGCCCAGGATGTCGATCTCGAGATCGTTGCCCGATTTGGCGAACCAGAAATTGTCGGCCGCGTAGGCCGTGCCGAAATCGAGCGTGCCGGTCGGCTTCGCCAGCGATGCGACGCCATTGATGATGACGTCCTTGCCGTCGCCGGGCGCGTAGACATAAGTCGCCCCGACACCGCCCACCAGGATGTTGTTGCCGGCGCCACCGTCCAGCATGTCGATGCCGCCTCCGCCGATCAGCAGGTCGTCATTGCCGGTGCCGAACAGCGTGTCGTTGCCGCCGCCTGCAATCAGCAGCGCGCCGTCGGACGCGGCAATCGTCGCGCCGGACACCGGATCGATCGTCACCGTCGTGGACGCGTCGCTCAGCGCGGCACTGAGCCAGTCCAGATTGTCGGCCCGCCCGCCCCAGAGTACGCCGATCGCCGTGTCGATCAGCGCGGCATTCTCGCCGTCGAAGCTCGCGACCGCATCGATCAGCGCGACCTTGCCGAGGATGTCGACAGCGGAGCCTGTATCTGTGTGCGACCATAGATCGGATGACAGATCCGCGACCAGCAGGTTCTTGGCCGTGTCCTGATAGATGATCCCGTGCTCGTGCCCGATCGCGCCCGGTGTCGCCGTCGTCACCTCGTCGTGGTTCTGCGCCAGCAGGGCCGAGTATTCGACCACGATCTCCGCCAGCGCCTTCTCGACCCCGCCATTCTTCAGAAAGGTGGCGGCCGTGCCCGCACTCACGCTGTTGCCGAGCACATCGCCGCCGTTGAACAGCGCCTGCACGGCGCTGTTGCCGTAACCGGTCGCATCGGTCACGGTCGAATAGGCGATCATGTCCTTCATCTTGGCCGCCGGCGAGCCTTCGCCGCTCGCCGCGCTGGCTGCTGGAATGCCGACGGCCGTGGCGATCGCGTCATCCTCGAGCGCCGCCAGCAGCACGGCGGCATCTTTCTTCCAATCCTGAGCGTTGTTGTCGCTCGCCCACTGCATCATCGTGAGCAGCGCGATCGAGTGCAGGCTGACCGGATCGAGCCCGAGATCGGTCCCCGAGCCGAGCACGGTCTTCTGCTCGGACACGATGCCGGTCACGGCATGGGCGATCGCGATCGCGCCATCGATGGGACCGAGCTGCAGCAGCGCCAGCGGCGCTTCCAGCACGGGCGCTGCGGCCCGCACATATTGCAGGATCTCGCCGGAGACGGAGACCATGTGAATGTCGGAATAGCGGTCGACGGGGTGGGATGTGAGCGCGCCCCAGAAGCCGTGCAGCTGATCGTAGCGGACTTCGGCGGCGAACTCGAACGGCATCGCATCATACGCGTAAGCCACCTTGTCATTCAGCGCAGCGATGTAGCCGGCAAGTCCGCCGCCTAGCGAATGCCCCGTCAGCGACACGTGGGACGTCGTCGCCCATGTCTTGTAGTAGGCCTCGGCATCCGGGAACTGGGTCGGCCAGCCGGTCAGTCCGGCGCCTCCCAGCCAACCCGGCACGTCGGCGATGCTGTCGGTGCCGCGAAACGAGATGATCCGCGTCGAAGGATCACCAGCGAGCTGATAGGTTGCGGCCTCGAAATTGTCGGCGGCCGAGGTCACGCTTCCCGCCACCAGATCGTAACTTCCGATGCGATTGAAATTGACCACGAGCGTCGGGTTGACGCCCCTGTTGTAGACGTCCATGGCAAGCACTGCGTTGATCAACGCGGCCGACGGCGATTGAGTCATTGTTGCGATTCCCCCTTGGCAGCCGATCGGCCTTTGTCCCCCGCAAGGCACTCCGTTCGAGAACTCCACACGTGCACCGTCGGCTTGCATGAAGACCGACATCGCGCCCGGTTTTTGTCAATCGGGATTTGTTCACGCGTGTATTCGCGCCCAATACGTCCGATGCGCGCGATGACGCGAACAGGGGGCCGCTCCAGCGTGTTGACTTGCAAGAGATGCGTCGCAACATTGCGATCCGAACAGCGAACACGCGTTCGGAAAATGATCATTGCCCGAACCGCCGATTCTGCGTTGCATGACAACATCGGCCGGCAAGCGGGTGAGACGTCTCAACCCGATGCACCAAGGAGACCTGCATGACAGACGCCGTGGTGGACGACATCCTCATCGTGTTGCCGCCGCTGCTGCAGACACTCGAAGCGCTGTCCTACGTCGCGCGCCATCTGAACCCGCCGGATTTCGATCGCGTGATGGCCGACATCGGTGATCCCGAGCAGGCCCTGCACACGGCGCGCGCGCATCTCACCTCGTGGCCGGCGGATTTCTCGCATATCCGCATCGCCTTCGAC
>JBARNF010001233.1:0-9587 GCA_049802835.1 Bradyrhizobium sp. | reverse complement strand
GCTCAATGCGACCGTCGCGGCTGCGGCGCTAACCATCGCCGCCGACGCGACGACGCAGCCATCACAAGCCCATTTGCGCCGGAGGCTGCGCGCGCTAAAATTCACGAAACAGACCAAAAGACCCTCGCTGCCATAAGCGACCCACCTGGAGGAACGACCTGATGCTTGGTTTGATGCAAGACTGGCCCCTGCTTTGTCACCGGATCATCGAACATGCGGCGACAATCCACGGCTCCCAGGAGGTCGTGACGCGCTCGGTCGAAGGCCCCATCGTTCGCACCACCTATCGGCAAATCCACGACCGCGCCCTCAAGGTGTCACAGAAGCTGACGCGCGACGGCATCAAGCTCGGCGATCGCGTCGCCACCATCGCCTGGAATACCGCCCGTCACCTCGAGGTCTGGTATGGCATTATGGGAATCGGCGCGATCTGTCACACGGTCAATCCGCGCCTGTTCCCCGAGCAGATCGCCTGGATCGTCAACCATGCGCAGGACCGCATCGTCATCACCGACCTGACGTTCGTGCCGCTGCTGGAGAAGCTCGCCGACAAGCTGCCCAGCGTGGAACGCTATGTCGTGCTGACCGATGCGGCGCACATGCCGCAGACGACGCTGAAGAACGCAGTCGCCTATGAGGCCTGGATCGGCGAAGCCGATGGCGACTTCGCATGGAGCACCTTCGACGAGAACACCGCGGCCGCGATGTGCTACACGTCCGGCACCACGGGCGATCCCAAGGGTGTGTTGTATTCGCATCGGTCCAACGTGCTGCATGCGTTGATGGCCAATTCCCGGGATTCGCTCGGCACGTCCGCCGGCGATACAATGCTTCCGGTGGTTCCGCTGTTCCATGCCAACAGCTGGGGCATCGCCTTCTCCGCGCCGTCGATGGGCACCAAGCTCGTGATGCCTGGCCCCAAGCTCGACGGCGCCTCGGTGTACGAACTGCTCGACACCGAGAAGGTGACCTACACCGCGGGCGTGCCGACGGTGTGGCTGATGCTGCTGCAGCACATGCAGGCGCATAAGCTGACCTTGCCACATCTGAAGATGGTGGTGTGCGGCGGCTCGGCGATGCCGCGCTCGATGATCCAGGCCTTCCTCGACATGGGCATCGGCGTGCGTCACGCCTGGGGCATGACCGAGATGAGCCCGATCGGCACGCTCGCCACCTTGAAGCCGCCGTTCCTCGATGCTAAGGGCGACGCCAAGCTCGACGTGCTGCAGACCCAGGGCTTTCCGCCATTCGGCGTCGAGATGAAGATCACCGACGATGCCGGCGGCAAGCTGCCCTGGGACGGCAAGACCTTCGGCCGTCTCAAGGTCTCCGGCCCGGCCGTCTCCAAGGCCTACTACAAGGTCGACAGCAACATCCTCGACGAGGAAGGCTATTTCGACACCGGCGACGTCGCGACCGTCGATGAACATGGCTACATGCGCATCACCGACCGCTCCAAGGACGTGATCAAGTCCGGCGGCGAGTGGATCTCCTCGATCGACCTGGAGAATCTCGCGGTCGGCCATCCGGCCGTCGCCGAGGCCGCGGTGATCGGCATCTACCACCCGAAATGGGACGAGCGTCCGCTGCTGATCGTGCAGCTCAAGCAGGGCCAGACGACGACGCGCGAGGACATCCTGAAATACATGGAAGGCAAGATCGCCAAATGGTGGATGCCCGACGACGTTGCATTCGTCGAAGGCATCCCGCACACCGCGACCGGCAAGATCCTGAAGACCGCGCTGCGCGACCAATTCAAGAGCTACCGCTTCCCCAACGCCGCAGCCTGAGCAGGCTCCGTCCAACGCCGCATCACCACGAGCGGCCTCTCCATCACCGGAGAGGCCGCTCTGCTGTGCCCCCGGCACCGCCGCCGGCCATACGGCGTTGAGGTGGCGCAAGGCTCGACGAGATCCAACCGCTACAAGGTCGCGATGAACACGACAGGACAACGTACCGCGCGCATGACATGGCGCGACGTGCCGTCGACGGTGCTGACGCTCGGGTTGGTGTCGCTGCTGATGGACATCTCCTCGGAGCTGATCCACGCGCTGCTGCCGATCTTCCTCGCGACCGTGGTCGGCGCCTCGACGGTGACCATCGGCCTGATCGAAGGCGTGGCCGAGGCCACTGCCGCGATCACGAAGGTGTTCTCTGGTGCGCTGTCGGACCGGATCGGCAAGCGCAAGCTGCTGGTCGGGATCGGCTATGGGCTGGCGGCACTGACCAAGCCGGTATTTCCGCTCGCCAGCACGTCATGGCAGATCCTCGCGGCGCGCTTCGTCGACCGCATCGGCAAGGGCATCCGTGAGGCGCCGCGCGACGCGCTGATCGCCGACGTGACGCCGGAAGGCATCCGCGGCGCGAGCTACGGCCTGCGCCAGGCGCTCGACACGATCGGCGCCTTTGTCGGCCCCCTCCTCGCCGTGGCACTGATGGCGCTCTACGCCAACGACTTCCGCGCGGTGTTCTGGTGGTCGGCACTGCCGGCCGCGCTGGCCGTGGTGCTGATCCTGTTCGGCGTACGCGAGCCAGTCGAGACCGCGCCTGCGCCGCGCCGCGATTGGCCGATGCATGCGCGCGAGCTGCGCCGGCTGCCACGGGCTTATTGGATCGTGGTTGCCATTGGCGCGGTGTTCGCGTTGGCTCGCTTCAGCGAGGCGTTCCTGGTGCTCAAGGCGCAGGCCGACGGCCTCGCCCTGTTCCTGATCCCGTTGGTCTATGTGCTGATGAACCTGATCTATGCCGGCGTTGCGATGCCCGCCGGCATCCTTTCCGACCGTATAGGCCGCAGCAACGTGCTGACCTGCGGCCTCGTCGTGCTGACAGCCGCCGACCTGACGCTGGCTTTCGTGCCCGGCCTGATCGGAACCGCGATCGGCGTTGCGCTTTGGGGCCTCTATCTCGGGCTGTCGCAGGGGCTGCTCTCGGCGATGGTCGCCGATACCGCCCCGCCGGACTTGCGCGGCACCGCCTTCGGCCTGTTCAACCTTGTCACCGGCGGTGCGCTGCTCGTCGCGAGCCTGCTGGCGGGATGGCTGTGGCACGCCTACGGGCCGCAAGCGACGTTCACGACCGGCGCGGCGTTCTCCATCGCAACCATCCTGTTGATGCTGACGACCTTGCGCACCCGCCCCGACTGAGCCGCCTGAAGCGGTCTCCCGATCCACCGCCCTCTCCGGGCCAGACGCCTCTTGAATTTACCCCATCCGCGTGGTCTCACACGGATGACCCGGCCGCCCCGCGCAACGCAGGCAGCGGCCCCAACCGGCAGTTCCTGACCCGATGGCCCGCAGGTTTCACGCCCCTTATCTGTCGGAGCCGACCTCCAGCCTTGCGAGCTGGACCCGCAATCTCGCAGTGTTCTCCGTCGTCGCGGTGCTGGTCTCGATCCTGATCCTGCGCTTCGACTTCCTGGAGATGAAACCGGCACTCGCGACGTTCTTCGGCGCGCTGGGCTTGGCGGTGCTGTCGATCCTGCTCGGACTGGCCGCCTTCGTGGCGATCTGGCGCAATGGCAGCCGCGGCATGAGCCGGGTGCTGCTCGCCTTCATGATCGATGCCGTCGTGCTGGCCTATCCCGCTTATCTCGCGCTCCAGTATCGCAAGCTGCCCAAGATCTACGACATCACGACCGACCCGATCGATCCGCCGCGCTTCGAGGCGCTCGCCTCGTTGCGCAACGGCGACGGCACCAACACCGCGGTCTATGCCGGGCTGTATTCGGCCGAGCAGCAGCAGAAATTCTATCCCGACATCGAGCCGGTGCAGATCGAGCTGCCGCCCGATCGCGCTTATGCGATCGCGCTGAAGCTGGTCAACCGCCGCAAATGGTTCGTGGTCGACGAGCGCGCGCCACAGCCGCCGCGCCGCGTCGGCCGCATCGAGGCGGTGGCGCGCACGCCGATCATGGGCTTTCGCGAGGACATCTCGATCCGCGTCCAGCCCGACGGTGAGGATTCACGCATCGATGTCCGTTCCGCCTCGCGCTATTTCGACTCCGACCTCGGCAGCAATGCCGCGCGCGTCAACAAGCTGATCGAGGACCTCTCCAATGCCGGCGAGGCCGAGGCGCAGAAGCCGGTGAAGAAGGTCACGCCGCCGCCGGTGGCGGCCAAGGCGAACGCGAAGACGGTGAAGAAGTGAATGAGGCAAATGGCGAATAGGGAGTAGCGAATAGGGATGAAGTGGTCCCCACCCGCGTTCACTTCCTACTCGCTGACCCCCATTCGCTAGACCAGACGATACGTCCCGCCGATCACCGGATCCCCCTCCGTCGCGACCACACCTCGGGCGACGAGATCCTCCAGATGCGCGAGCACGGAATAGCCGGCCGCGGTGGTCAGCCGCGGATCGATGCCGATATAGATCGCGCGCACCATGGTCGGAATGTCGGCCTCGCCCTTGGCGAGACGATGCAGGATCGAGGCCTCGCGCGCCTGGCGATGGCGCATCAGGAAGCGCGTATAGCGCGGCCCTTCCGAAATTTCCGGGCCATGGCCTGAGAAGTACAACTCTTCCGGACGACCTGCGAGCCGCTCCAGCGAGGCCATGTAGTCGACCATCGAACCGTCGGGCGGCGCCACGATCGACGTCGCCCAGCCCATCACGTGATCGCCGACGAAAGTCGTGCTGCGATCCGTCCAGGCAAAGGCGAGATGGTTGGCGGTATGGCCGGGCGTCGCCACAGCCTCCAGCTGCCAGCCCTGCCCTTCGATCACGTCGCCGTCGGCGACCGTGATATCGGGTGCAAAGTCGCGGTCGACGCCGGATTCCGGATTGTGCTTCTCGCTCTCGTAGCGCGGCCGCGAGGCGCGATGCGGACCTTCGGCATAAACCGTTGCCCCGGTCGCCGCCTTGAGACGGCCGGTGTTCGGCGAATGATCGCGATGGGTGTGCGTGACCAGGATGTGCGTCACGGTCTCACCCCGCACAGCATCGATCAACGCCCGCGCGTGCGCCTCGTTGTCCGGGCCGGGATCGATGATCGCGACCTTGCCGGTGCCCACGATGTAGCTGACGGTGCCGGTGAAGGTGAACGGGCTTGGATTGTTGCAGAGGACACGCCTGATGCCCGGACGCACCTCTTCGACCACGCCCGCCTGAAGCGGGAAGTTGCGGTTGAACGGGACGTCGTCATTGTCGGCCATGATTTGCCTGCCTGCGCATGAGGCAAATCGTTGCCCCATTCTCTGCCGTCATACCCCGCGAAGGCGGGGTATCCAGTACTCCGAGACGGCTGTGAGCCTCGATAGGTCAGCGTTTACTGGATCGTCCGCCTTCGCGGACGATGACAGTGAAGGGCGAGTCAAGCGCGACCGACGCACGAGTGCGAAGCTTAGAAGAACGCCTGGATGCCGGTGATGGCGCGGCCGAGGATCAGCGCATGCACGTCATGCGTCCCCTCGTAGGTGTTCACCGTCTCGAGGTTCGCGGTGTGACGCATCACGTGATACTCGATCGAGATGCCGTTGCCGCCGTGCATGTCACGGGACACGCGGGCGATGTCCAGCGCCTTGCCGCAATTGTTGCGCTTGACGATCGAGATCATCTCGGGCGCCATCTTGCCCTCGTCCATCAGCCGGCCGACGCGAAGCGAGGCCTGCAGGCCGAGCGTGATCTCCGTCTGCATGTCCGCGAGCTTCTTCTGCACCAGCTGCGTCGCGGCCAGCGGCCGGCCGAACTGCTTGCGGTCGAGCGTGTACTGGCGGGCGCGATGCATGCAATCCTCAGCCGCGCCGAGCACACCCCAGGAGATGCCATAGCGGGCGCGGTTAAGACAGCCGAACGGCCCCTTCAGGCCGGACACGTTGGGAAGCAGCGCGCTCTCCGGCACCACCACGCCATCCATCACCACCTCGCCGGTGATGGAGGCGCGCAGACTGAGCTTGCCGCCGATCTTCGGCGCCGACAGGCCCTTCATGCCCTTCTCGAGGATGAAGCCGCGGATCTGGTTGTCGTGCTCGGCCGATTTGGCCCACACCACGAACACGTCGGCGATCGGCGCGTTCGAGATCCACATCTTGCTGCCGGTCAGCCGGTAGCCGTCCGCGACCTTCTCGGCGCGGGTCTTCATGCCGGCCGGATCGGAGCCGGCATCCGGCTCGGTCAGGCCGAAGCAGCCGACCCATTCGCCGCTGGCGAGCTTCGGCAGGTATGTCTTGCGCTGGTTCTCGTCGCCATAGGCATAGATGGGATACATCACCAGCGACGACTGCACCGAGTTCATCGAGCGGTAGCCGGAATCGACCCGCTCGATCTCGCGCGCCACCAGCCCATAGGCCACGTAGCTAGCGTTGGCGCAGCCATATTCCTCGGGCAGTGTGATGCCGATCAGGCCGAGTTCGCCCATCTCGTTGAAGATCTCGCGATCGGTCTTCTCTTCGAGATAGGCCTTGGTCACGCGCGGCAGCAGCTTGTCCTGGGCATAGGCGCGCGCGGTGTCGCGCACCATGCGCTCGTCCTCGGTCAGCTGATCGTCCAACAGGAAGGGATCGTCCCACTGGAAGCTCGACTGGGCCGGCTTGTCCTTTGCCTGAGGGCGCGCGCTCATGAATGGTCCTTTCGCGTCTCGCTGCGCACGGGTCGCAGCCTTATGAGGTTAAATCCTGGAAGTTCAGCCTTCAAGCCGTTCGTTGGCGACGATCTCGATGCCGAAACCCGACAGGCCCTTATAGTCATGGACCGACGAGGTGAGGTTCCGTATCGACGTCACGCCGAGATCACGCAGGATCTGGGCACCGACGCCGACCTCGCGCCACTGCCGGTGACGATCCGCTTCCGCAGTCTGCTGCTCTCCGACCGGCTCGACCGGCACGCCTGCGGCACCGTCGCGCAGATAGATCAGCACGCCGCGGCCCGCCTGCTTGAAGTGCTGGAGCACCGCCTGGATACGCTGCGGGCCCGTCATCAGATCCTTGACGATGTTGGGCTTGTGCAGCCGCGTCAGCACGTTCCTGCCGTCGCCGATCCCGTTGTAGACGAAGGCCGCATGCGTGATCGGATCAAACGGCGAACGGTAGGCATAGCCCTGCAGCGGACCGATCGGGCTTTCGGTCGTAAACGTCGACACGCGCTCGATCAGCTTCTCCCGCGCCTGGCGGTACGAGATCAGATCGGCGATCGTGACGTGCTTGAGATGATGGGCCGCGGCGAAACGGACGACCTGCTCCCCCTTCATGACCGTCCCGTCGTCGTTCATCAACTCGGAGATGACGCCGACCGGCGGCAGCCCCGACAGCTTGCAGAGATCGACCGCCGCCTCGGTATGGCCCGAGCGCAGCAGCACGCCGCCGTCACGCGCGATGAGAGGGAAGATATGGCCGGGGCGCGCGAAGTCGTTGGCGCCGGCGTTCGGGTTTGCCAGCGCACGACAGCACGACGCGCGCTCCTCGGCGGAGATGCCGGTGCCGCCATCCGGCTTGTAGTCGATCGACACCGTGAACGCCGTGGTGTGGTTGGAATCGTTGTGGGCGACCATCGGATCGAGGCGCAGCCGCCGCGCGTCGTCGGCCGTGATCGGCGCACAGACGATGCCCGATGTATGGCGGATGATGAACGCCATCTTCTCGGGCGTGCACAACGAGGCGGCGACGATGAGGTCGCCCTCGCCCTCGCGGTCGTCATCGTCGGTCACGACGACCATCTCGCCCTTGGCAAAAGCGTACAGAACTTCCTGGATCGAGTCGGCCATTGCAAGTCTCGCTGGTTTTCCGGGGTGCTTTAGCCGGGATCGCAGGCGTGCGCCAGAGCGGCGGAACCGGCCTTCGCAACTGGCATTCCCGGAAAGGGACTTGTCCCGTCAGGACAAGCGCACCGGTATCTGTTTCAAGCGCGCTGGTATCTGTTTAAAGTCGCCCCAGACCGAGAACAAGGGAGGCGTGCCTCATGGCCGCATTCGATTTTGCACCGCTCCTGACTCCCAGCCTGCCGGCGCCGGCCGGACGCTGGACGGGCCTTGCAAAATACAGCTTCGTCGGCGGCAACAACGACGCCGATGCCGTGCCGGTGGAGGCTTTGCGCGCGGCCGCCGACGCCGTGCTCGCCCGCGAAGGCCGCGCACTCGCCACTTACGGCCTCGCGCACGGACCACAAGGCTACAGGCCGTTGCGGGACTTCCTGGCCGCCAAGCTGTCGCGCGACGCCGGCATGTCGGCACGCGCCGACGACATCATGATCCTCTCCGGCTCGTTGCAGGGGCTCGACCTCGTCAACCAGGCGCTGCTCACACGCGGGGACACCGTGCTGGTCGAGCAGGACAATTACCAGGGCACGCTCACGCGGCTGGCAAGGCTCGGCGTCAAGGCCATCGGCATCCCGCTCGACCAGAACGGCATGCGAACGGATGCGCTGGCAACCGTGCTGGCCGATCTGAAGGATCGCGGCATCCGGCCGAAATACATCTATACCATCCCGACGGTGCAGAACCCGACCGGCACCATCATGCCGGAAAGCCGCCGCGCCGAGCTGCTGTGGCTGTCCCGGGCGTATGGGGTGCCGGTGTTCGAGGACGACTGCTATGCCGACCTGATCTGGGAAGGCAAACGCCCGCGCGCGATCCATGGCATGTCCGATTATGGCAGCGTGATCCATATCGGGTCATTCTCGAAATCGGTCGCGCCCGCGCTGCGGGTCGGTTTCCTGGTCGCCCCCTGGGCCATCATGTCGGTCCTACTGGCGCTCAAGACCGATGCCGGCTCCGGTGCTCTCGAGCAGATGGTGCTCGCGGAATACTGCAAGCAGCATTTTACAACCCACGTGCCGCAGCTGGTGCGAGGGCTGCGCGCCAAGCTGGACACGCTGATCGAAGCGCTCGACGCCGAGTTCGGCACGGCCGCCGAATTCGAGGCGCCGAAGGGCGGCATCTTCCTGTGGGTCAAGCTGCCGGACCAGGTCGACGCCATGAAGCTGTCGCAGGCAGCGCTGAAGCGGGGCGTGTCGATCAATCCCGGACCGGAATGGTCGGTCGATGCAACGCATGCGAGAAGCCGCTTGCGGCTCTGCTTCGCCAGCCCCTCGCATCAGGAGATCCGCGAGGGCATTGCGGTCCTCGCCGAGGTCTGCCGCGAGGAGTTCGGCGTACCCAAGCGTTCCGCGAATGTAGAGCGGACCCACGCGATCGAATGATCGCGCGGTGCTCACCTGACCGAAAACGGCGACTGATAGGGGCGCCCGAATGGCACGCCATTGATCACGGTCTGCACCGGCTTCAGCTGCAGCTTGCCGTCACGCTTGTTGCCCCGCGTGTCGAGGAAGCTGACGGGCCCCTCGACCATGTCCATGATCGCGACGTCGGCCGGTGCACCGACCTGCAAGGTACCGAGCTTCGGCGCACGGTTGATGATCTTGGCCGGCGCCGAGGTCGCCATGCTCACCACCTGCTCCAGCGAGAACCCCATCGCCAGGAACTTGCCCATGACGTTGGGCAGGAACGGCATGCCCGGCGAATTGCCGGAGAACACGTGGATGTCCGAGGAGATCGTGTCCGGGCCGCAGCCGGCGGGGATCGCCACCTCGGCCACGGTGAAATCGAAGCTGCCGCCGCCATGGCCGACGTCGAACAGCACGCCGCGCTGCTTGGCGGCGAG
>JBARNF010001232.1:0-4113 GCA_049802835.1 Bradyrhizobium sp. | reverse complement strand
GTAACAGGCATGCGGGAGCCCTCGGCGACGACATGTCGCCTGTTGGCTGCGGCCTGTACTCATAGACGCAGCACGTGCGAACTAACTGGGAGAGATAGAGACAGAAAGCGCTAGCTTAGGTGAAGCTGGGCTCGTCCATGCGCGCCTGGAGCCATTCGCCGAACGGCGTGTCCTTCAACGCGGTGGCGCACTCGCGGAGCTGATCGAGATCGTCGTCTTCCAGCTCGGCAATCTTGGTCGATGCCTTGCGGGCGGCGTCGCGTGCGGCCCACATCGCGTTGAAGGTTTTCTTGCGGATGCCCGCTTCCTTCATCTCCGCGCGTAGTTCCTTCTGCGACTTGCGCGGACCATTTTTGCAGGCAGACATCGCCTCGCCCATGATCGTTGCCGCGTCATCCTCGAAGCCCTCGTACCGATCGAGGAACGCCTCAAGCGTTTCCTTAGAAATCGCGTTCTGCTTTGCTGCCTCCGCCATGATGGCCCCTCTGTTATTGGTGGTGTTGCTACGCGGTACGCTGTTTGCTGTAGATGTTCACGCGGCCATCGGTCGGCGTGCTTGTCTCGGTGACTACATTGGCGACGGCGCACTCTCCGCTCTTCTCGCGTATCGCGGCGTCAAGCCGCGGGTACGAGCGCATCAGGCAGTCTCGGCCGTCATGTTGGTTTGGATTTCGAGCATCAGCTCGGCGGTGACGCCCTTGATGCCACGACGCTTGGCGCCGTCGATGATGCCAGGCCAATACTGGCTGGGCATATGCTTTCGGGCCTTCAACGTGTGAACATGGTTCGCCTTGAGCGGCTCCCCCTTCAGCGTTCCCTCACCAGCGTCCTCGCCGAAATCGGCGATGCTTGGCCATAGAGCTATCAGTTCGTCCCAAGTTTTGATCCGGCCGGCGGCCATCCGTAGTTCCCCGCGTAGTGTGTCGGTCGCGGTTACTACGTTTTGTAGAATTTGCTGTCAACTACCTTTTGTGAGTATAACTCTGACGGGGGATGAACGAAGGCTCCGGCCTGGAAGATGGAGGTTTTTCGGCTGTGGGAAAAAGCACGCGGGGGTACAGGCTCAGACTAGCCCGGGAGCGGCTCGGCCTCACGCAAGGTGAGGCAGCACAGAAGGTTGGTCTTGCTGTTTCAACCTAGAGCTCGAAAGAGCGAGCGCAGGACCCGAAGGGACGCGATTTCAAATGGGAGGAGGCGAAAGACCTCGCCAAACACCTCAATGTCGATGCCCACTGGCTGTATTCGGGCGAAGGAAACCCACTAGAGCTGCCCCCTGAGAACGTCTCAGCTAGCTCGCTGACGGTTGTATCACTCGACACGACGGGGATTGTCGGTTGGTTCGGCGAACCGACGGGCGAAGGTAGCCTCTACGGTTTCGACAGCGAGCGCATTCGTCGCCCCTGCTTTGCGCGGCCGGAGACGGTTGCGGTGGAGGTCAAGGGACGAGGCATCGGCGAGGGAATGCTTGCCTTTTTCGACGACGAACGCAAGCCGCTGGCCTCCGACATCAAGGGGTTGACGATCCTCGGCCTTGCCGATCGACGCATCCTGATACGCAAGGTTTCGCCCTGCGCGACGGCGGCCACTGGCTTCACAATCGAGCCCTACGGCGACGGTCAGGGACAGGTCGACCCGGCCAAGGTCGAGTGGGCCGCTCCCGTCATCGCGATCCTTCCCCGGTAGTTTTCCGCCGACCATCCACAGCAAAAACCGTCCGGTGCATGCTCCGGTGCACCCTGCACCGCTCCGGTGCACCCCGCACTTGGCACGGTGATTGCTACGCGCGCCCGCGCGGAGATTTATATTTATATCTCTACTAAGCGCCCCCTTCGGGGGCGCGCTTACTACCGTTAGAGCTGAGATTTACATCCTCACAGTCCGGTGCACCGTGCACCGGCGCTCGCCTGACGGCGGCGTCGGGCAAAAAAACCTACGCAACGTAGTTGACAAGACCACGCTACGTTTTGTAGTCCTCAAATCGTGGATGGACCGATTTGAGGATGGCAAGTATGGAACCGAGCGGGAAAAGCTCCGTGTCACTCGCTGGACTAGGCGAGGCGCAGCGGGTCAGGCTCGACATGACCCTGCGACAGATCGAGGCAGCTTGTCGCCCTCACCTGTCGCACCGGCAGATTGCTCGCGGTAGTTCTGCGCCGAACGCGTCGCCGATTTTGCGCACGATGACAACTAACCACACGCAAGCGCAGGCGATCATCATCAACGCCGCAATCGAGCTGGGCTTGGTCCGCTCAACTTCTACTGGTTACGAGTTGGTGGAGCGATGAGCTTTCTTCCGGGGTTACTCATCGAGCTCATTGCTGGCGCAGGTTTGACCATCGTGGCGATCCTCATCACCGCCTGCATCGTGTTCAGCCGCGACGATGACGTGCAGGACAACGAGGCGCTCCCTTACGGAGAGCGCTTCTATGAGTGAGCTACTTTCGCAGATGGTCGAAAGCCTCCGCGCGTTCGATGTCGATCTTGGCGACGAACGCGATGTGATCCGCAAGCTAATTGCTGCCGGCTTTCGCAGTCACGACGTCTCCGACCTCATAGACTGCGCGATCGAACGCACACGCGCTCTCGGACAAAAACTCAACTTCGGCGGCTGACGCCATGCGCGCCGTCAGCTTGGAAGAGAGCGAGCGGCTTCGCCAGGACATTCGCGAACAGGCAGCGACCTGCAACGCGCTGGCGGATTTGTTCGCCCCACCGTGGGGAGCGCTCGGCCGCGAACGCATGACCCGCCTTTACTGCAGCCGGATGCGCGCCTGCGCACCAACTCCATCGGAGGTGATCAATGGGTGATATCGCCGACATGATGCTGGAAGGCATCCTCTGCGAAGGATGCGGCGAGATGTTCGAGGACATGGGCGAAGGCCATGAGCCGCCCGGCCATCCGCGTCGCTGTGATAGCTGCGAAGCGCAGCTCGTCAACCGTCGCCAGCGCGACGTCTCCCGCCGCCGCTTCAATGGACGTCGGCGATGAGGCACTTACGTCGCAATTTGATCAAAGCGCTCGACTTGCTTGGCGCTGTGACAACCGAGGAGATGGCTGTTGCCGCATACGGCTGGCCGCGATCGGTGAACCGACGGCGGCTATTGCGCGTCATCACGCCAACAACGAGCCAGATATCAGCTGTCCGTAGGTTGGCGCGACGGCTTGTTGCTGACGGAAAATTGCTAAGGGCCGGCACAAGATGTCGACAGCGCCTATGGCAATCACCGCACTACCGGCCAACGGAGTACCTGCGAACGAAGGGGAGTGGTGGTTTTGCCGACCGCATGCCGCAGTACAATTTAGCAGCTTACAGGCGAAACCCGACAGCGCAGATTGAGCGCGCCATGAACTACCAGCGGAATGCGAAAGCCGCGTTTCAGACGTTGGTCGATCTGGGTGTCGTCCCTCCCCATCCAAGAAAGTTTTCAAGATCCCCGGAAGGTTGCCGCGTCGCAGCCCTGCGACGCGCCGCAGCCGAACGCGGAGCACTAAAGCTTGCTCAAGAACTTGGTTTATTGGAGGGGTGAATTAGTCATGCAGCAATTCGATACGGGCATTCTCGGCGCAAAACGACAGTCATACAAAGCGCAGACACCGCGTGCGGTGCTCCTTGATGTAGTCGAGCGATACCCCAACGAGACGAAGGAAAAGCTTTTTGAAATCGCCTTCGAGCGTATAGCGGCGCAGCCCGACCTGCTCGAAGCGGTCGCCCAGTATTGGTTTGCGAACGAATACAACAACCTGCGACGGGGCGTCGCAACTCCTCGACGCCCGCCTCCGTCGGCCAACCTCCACAAGCCGCAGCCCAACCTGCGGAAGGCGCTCCTGGAACACATCGACAAGCGCGTAAAAATCGCGTTGTCCGAAATGATCATGCCGAGCGGTGTTCGCCTTCGGGACTGCACTCGCGAGGAATGCACCAGTGCAGGCGGATGGTTTACAGCGCTTGCCGCTGGCATGCAGGACGGTCAGCGCGTTGGCGAAGTGTTCGGCGAAGATCAACTCCGCAATATCTATCTCGGCCAGTAACTCCCCATGATCATCGAACGCATTCCCGTCGACACGTCGAAGGATCGCGAGCGCTGGCTCGCGCTCCGTGGTCACGACGTCAC
>JBARNF010001231.1:0-2221 GCA_049802835.1 Bradyrhizobium sp. | reverse complement strand
AAGGACTTGTGCGAGCTGACCGGCGTCAGTCGGGCGTCGGTGCGCGAAGCGCTGCGCCAGCTCGAGAGCGAAGGGTTGATCGAGACGTTGCCCAATCGCGGGCCCTTGGTGTCGCGGCTGTCGCCGCAGGATGCCGCAAGCATCTACCAGGTGCGCGGCGCCCTCGAAGCGCTGGCGGCGCAGCTGTTTGCCGCCCAGGCCAGCGATGGCCAGATTGCCGAGCTGGAAGCAGCGGTACTGGTGCTCGAGCAGGCCTACAAGGCGCGCGACGTAGACCGCATCGTCGAGGCCAAGCGGCGCTTCTATGCGGTCCTGTACCAGGGCTCGGGCAACAGCATGATCGCAACGATCCTGAATACCATGAACGCCCGCATTACCATGCTGCGCAGGGTTTCACTGTCCTCGCCCAAGCGCGGGCCGGCCAGCCTGCGCGAGATCCGCGCCGTCCTCAGCGCCATCAAGCGCCGCGATCCGCAGGCTGCCTACGAGGCGTCGCTGCGGCACATCCAGCAAGCCGCCAAGGTCGCACTCGCGTCGCTTGCAGAATGACAGCCTTTTCTTTCTGAGAGATCAAGCACGCGGGATCGCCACCTCGATAAGCCGCCGCATGTCACCCAGTTCGCCCGCCTTCCAGCACAGCGCGATCAACTCACGAACCTGCGAAGGTGGCAGGACTGCCGCGGCCTGATCCAGGAATTTCTCTTCCAGCTCACGGTCGGTCATGGGCCGCCCGAGATTGCCGATAGCGTGATCGACCTGCTTGTGGATGCGGTCTCCGCTGGTGAGCTCGACCTCCACGTGCACCGCGTCTTCCGCGATGGCCGGGTCGGCCGTGGCTTTGACCTTGGTCTCACGCACCGCTTTCACGTCGGGATCGTTCACCGTCGCGTCGGAGAACTCCGCGAGGCCAGCCTTGCCCCGCACGAGGCCGATGGCGGCAGCGTGATACACCGAGAACTTACCCTCCAGGCCGACGCTGATGTTCTTCTTGTTGCACAGGTCGAGCACCAGCGGCGCGACTTGCAGGCGCACCTCCGCGATCTGCCGAGGCTTGAGCGAGTGGCTGCGGGCGATCTGGATGCAGGCGTCGATGGTCGGGTGGATGACGATGCCGCAGGGGAACGGCTTGTAGGTGTTCGCGCGCAGGTCGAAATCCACTCCGAGCCGGGAAGTGACCTTCGACAGGTCGGACTTGGCCGCCTGCACGGCTGCGAAGCCGCGCGGCCCCTCGATTCCAGTGTCGCTGCCGGTGAAGCCTTCGCGCGCCAGCAGCGCAGCCACGTAGCCATTCTGCGCCGAGCGGCCCGGATGAAAGGCCTTCCCCATGCAGCCGAACATCTCGCGCAGGCCCGCCGCCTGCGTGGCCGCCAGCCCGAGCGCCCACATCATGTTCTGCACCGGAAGCCCGAGCAGCCTGCCGATCGCAGCCGCGGCGCCGAACACGCCAGCCGTACCCGTGATGTGCCAACCCACGTCGTAGTGCGCAGGATAGACCGCGTTGCCGACCCGCGATTCGGCCTCGAACCCGAGGATGAACGCAGGCAGGAAATCGGCGCCGGCGACCGGCTGCGTACTGGCGTAGGCCAACAGGGCGGAGGCCACCGGCGCAGTAGGATGAATGTAGTTCTTGGGGGTCGTGTCGTCGTAATCATGCACGTGCGAGCTGATGCCATTCATCAGCGCGGCATGCAAGGGGTCGAGCTGCTCGGGCCGGCCGAGCACGCGCGCGATCGGTTTGCCGGAATAGGGCGTGAGCGCCCGCAGTGCGATGTCGACGGCGGGCTCGCGGCTGCCACCGACCGCGCAGCCGACATAATTCAGCAACGCGCGATGCGCCTCGTGGCGCACATCCTGGGGAATCGTATCCAGCTGAGCCGACACGACATACGCTGCGAGCTCTTTCGTTGCACCCATTGTTCTTGTCCTCACACCGATGCCGGCGTCCGTTGCACGAAGGGAAACACGCTCAACGCCGTGAGCGTACCTGGCCACCCGCTCGGGCCCCCCTCGCGCAGGCCAGTCGATTATAGAAGCGGGCAGATGATCAGACAAGAAGACGGCCCGCCCACAGCCGGGAGACGTTCCCCTGGACCGGGGCCGGTCACGGGTGAAAAAAAGACGCGAAGGAGTGCGCGAACGTTCAGGCGTATTGCCCTCTCCCCAGCCCTCCCCGCACCCTGCCGGGTGCACGGGAGGGTGGCTCTTGCGAGGCTGCGCGCTT
>JBARNF010001230.1:0-16527 GCA_049802835.1 Bradyrhizobium sp. | reverse complement strand
CGTTTACCGCATCGCAGGGGCTGTTGCTGATGCTGCCGGACCTGTTCAAGATCGCGGGCGAGCTGACAGCCTTCTGCATGCACGTGGCAGCCCGCAGCGTCGCGACGCATGCCTTGTCGATATTCGGTGATCATTCCGACGTGATGGCCACGCGCGGTAGCGGCTTTGCGCTACTGGCCTCGGGCTCGGCTCAGGAAGCACAGGATCTGGCCGCGATCGGTCATGCGGCCACGATGGCGGCGCGCGTGCCGGTCCTGCACTTCTTCGATGGTTTCCGTACCTCGCACGAGATCAGCAAGGCGCTGCCGTTGGACGACGCCGAACTTCGGGCGTTGATTGGGGAGGACGGACCGCGCAGCCACCAAACCCGCGCGCTCGACCCCGAGCGGCCGGTGTTGCGCGGCAGTTCACAGAATCCCGATACCTTCTTCCAGTGTCGTGAAGCGGTGGAACCGTTCTACGAGCGCTTCCCGCAAATACTGGACGAGACTATGGCACACTTCGCCAAGCTCACCGGACGGCGCTATCGTCTATTCGATTATGAGGGGCACCCCGAGCCGCAGCGCGTGATCGTGCTGATGGGGTCGGGCGCCGAATGTGCCCACGAAGTGGTCGATCATCTGGTCGCCCATGATGAACGCGTGGGTGTCATCAAGGTGCGCCTTTTCCGGCCGTTTTCGCTGCCGCACCTGCTTGAGGTCCTGCCGGCCCGTGTTGAGGCGGTGGCCGTGCTCGACCGCACAAAAGAGCCGGGTGCCACCGGTGAGCCCTTGTTGCAGGAGCTCGTGACCGGACTGGCTACGGCAGCGCAGGATGGGCGGCTGGCCCGGCTCCCCCGTATCATCGGTGGTCGCTATGGCCTCGCCGGAAAGGAATTCACGCCTGCAATGGTCAAGGCAGTGTTCGATGAATTGATCCGAGAGAGGCCGCGCCCGCGTTTCACAGTCGGCATTCGCGATGACGTGTCGGGTTCGTCGCTGCCCTGGGACGCCGCCTTTGACCGGGAATTGGAGCCCGATGACGTTACGCGTGCGCTCTTTTTCGGGTTGGGCGCCGACGGTACGGTGTCGGCCAACAAGGCGAGCATCAAGATCATCGGCGAGAACACGCCTCTGTTTGCCCAAGGCCATTTTGAATACGATTCGCGCAAAGCAGGGGCCACGACCGTCTCGCACCTCCGCTTCGGACCGCGACCGATCCGCTCGACCTACGGAATCGCGCAAGCCCAGTTCGTCGCCATCCACGCGCCGGAATTCTTGGAGCAACGAGACGTACTCGCCCGCGCCGCGGTGGGAGCAGTGGTGCTTGTGAACACATCCGTGCCGGCCGACAGGTTCTGGGCAACGCTGCCCCTGGAGGCACAATGCTCTCTGGTAGACAAACGCTGCCGGCTGTTCGTGATCGACGGTTATGCCAGATCCGAGCAGGCTGGTCTGGGGCGTCGCATCAACACCGTAATGCAACTGTGCTTCTTTGCGCTCACAAGGGTGATGCCCATCCAGGAAGCTCTGGCGGCTCTGCGGGTCTCGTTGGAGCAGACCTGGGGACGCCGCGGGCCGGAAGTGGTGCGGCGCAATCTCGCTGCACTCGAAGACACCCTGTCGGCCCTCTTCGAAGTGCCGGTTCCCACGGCACCAACGGCAGTGCGACATCGGCCGCCTGTAGTGCCTGGCGATGCGAATGAGTTTGCCCAACGCGTGACAAGGTTGCTGCTCGAAGGACGCGGCGATGAGTTGCCTGTCAGCGCATTCCCACCCGATGGCACTTGGCCCACTGGCACCAGCCGGCTGGAAAAACGGGCCATCGCGCTCGAGATTCCGATCTGGCAACCTGACCTCTGCGTTCAATGCAACTTCTGCTCGATGATCTGCCCGCATGCCGCGATCCGTACAAAGGTGTACGACCCCGCGCAACTCGATGAAGCGCCAGACGGCTTCCGTTCGATGCCCGAGTCGTTTGAGCCCGCCTTCGCGGGAATGCAATACAGCGTACAAGTCGCACCTGAGGATTGTACTGGATGCGGTCTGTGCATCGAGGTCTGCCCAGCCAAGGATCGCCATGATCCGCGCCGTCGAGCACTGATCGCTGAGCCGCTGGGCCAGCACCGCGACGCCGAGCGGGCTTCTTTCGATTTCTTTGAAAGCCTTGCCTCCGCACCGCTTGACGATCTGCCTATCGACCGCCGCACGGCGGCTTTCCGCCAACCGCTGTTCGAGTTCTCCGGAGCCTGCGCGGGCTGCGGAGAGACGCCCTATCTGCGCCTGCTGACCCAGTTGTTCGGCGAGCGGCTAATGATCGCAAATGCCACCGGATGTTCATCCATCTACGGCGGCAATCTGCCGACGACACCTTACACCACCAACGCGCATGGCCGCGGTCCCGCGTGGTCGAATTCCCTTTTTGAGGACAACGCCGAGTTTGGGCTTGGTATGCGCTTGGCGCTTGACGCGCGGCGGGACCGAGCACGGGCGCGGCTGCAAAGGCTAGCGCCGCTATTGCCGCCGGTGCTCGTCGAAGCGCTACTGGCTGCTCCGGTCACGGCCGCTGATGACGCTCAGGCGGCAACTGTTCGCGCCCAGGTGGCTGAACTCGACAAGCTTCTAGCGCAGGATACCTCGCCCGATGCCGTTGCTCTGCGAGAGGATCTGCCCGCGCTGCAGCCGCGTAGTCTGTGGATCGTCGGCGGGGACGGTTGGGCCTATGACATCGGCTATGGCGGGCTCGACCATGTGCTGGCCTCGCAACGCAAGGTCAACGTGTTGGTGTTGGACACCGAAGTTTACTCCAACACGGGCGGCCAGCAATCCAAGGCAACCCCCTTGGGCGCGTCGGCAAAGTTTGCCGTAGCGGGAAAGGCCACCAGCAAGAAGGACCTAGGTCTTCTGGCGATGAGCTATGGCCATGTCTATGTGGCTGAGGTGGCGATGCAATCGCATAGCGAACAGACGGTGCGGGCTTTTCTCGAAGCCGAACGCCACCCGGGGCCGTCGCTAATCATCGCAAATAGTCCGTGCATCGCGCATGGCTACGATCTCGCTCAAGCTCCCGCCCAACAGCGCCGCGCCATCGCCAGCGGGGCCTGGCTGCTCTATCGCTTCGACCCGGCGCGTATTGGTCGAGGTGAACCTCCATTGCAGATGGACTCCGGCCCACCACACATCGACCTTGCTCAGTATATGTCGCAGGAGGCGCGCTTTCGTATGGTCGAGCTGCGCTCACCCGAGCGCTACCGCGCCTTGCTCAACGCCGCGCGTGAAGCGGTAGGGCAGAGACGCGCGCTTTATGAGCAGCTTTCCGCCATTCATCTGCCCTTGTCCGTAGCGGCGCCGAAAGGGGGCAATCATGGCTGACCTTGGCGTTACATGGCTAGGCCTGAAGCTGCGTAGCCCTTTCGTTGTTGCGGCGAGCCCGATTTCACAGGATCCCAGCGCCACGCGACAAGCGGTGGCAAACGGTGCCGGGGCAATCGTCATGCACTCGCTCTTCGAGGAGCAACTGGCAGAAGAGCAGATGGCTGTACATCGCCTGCTCGACAGCCAGATGGACAGCAACGCTGAGGCGAGCAGTTACACGCCGAATGCGCTGTTCTCGCTGGATGGTGAGGGCTATCTGGCCGAACTTGCGGCATTGCGTGCGGCCGTCGACGTGCCGGTGATCGCCTCGCTCAACGGCACCACGCCGGGTGGCTGGACGCGATATGCCAGGCGTCTCGCGGATGCCGGGGCCGATGCCTTAGAACTGAACCTTTATGAGATTGCGACCCAGGCGCTGGAATCGTCCGATGCGATTGAGCGCCGCCAATTGGCCTTGGTCGAATCGGTCGTCTCAGCGGTGTTGATCCCTGTCGCAGTTAAGCTGAGTCCATTTTACACGGCGCTGCCTGCGTTCGCGCGCCGGCTGGAGGAGGTGGGCGTACGTGGGGCTACGGTGTTCAACCGCTTATACGAGCCGCTCGTCGACCTTGATACACTCGATGTTCGTCGGCAACTGGAACTCTCCACTGTAACCGAGTTGCCGCAGCGTCTGCATGCGCTCGCCGTGCTGTCGGTCACGAGCGAGCTGTCGCTAGCGTGCAGCGGCGGTGTGCATAGCGGATATAATGCCGCGCAGGCCGTCGCTTGCGGCGCACATGTGGTTCAAGTTGCATCGGAGTTGTTGACCCATGGCCCTGATAGGTTGGCCGGTCTGGTGGCCGAACTGCAAAGCTGGCTCGACATGCATGGCTACGGCCATGTAGCGGCGTTGCGAGGCGTGCTGAATTTAAGCCATTCGCCCGACTCGTCAGCTTGGACCCGGCTGAACTATATCCGTACGCTTGAGGGCTGGCGTGCTGACCCTCGCAGGAGAACTGCATCATGAGCGCCGACAAGAAAAAATGGCACGGTATCCCGCGTGAAAAGATCCCATAGCTGCCGACGGTGGATGCAGAGTCCTGCATAGGATGCCAGCTCTGCTATGTGACTTGCGGCCGCGGCGTCTACGAGATGCACGATGGCGTGGCGGTCGCGGTGTCAGCAATGGAATGCGTTGTTGGTTGCTCGACCTGCGGCAACGTCTGCCCGACTGGCGCGATCTCATTTCCAAAACTAGATATAGTCTGGAAGATGGAGCGCGAACGGCAGGTATTCCGTACGGTAAAAAAGGAAGCCTTGAGCAAACACGATCGTGACGAAGCGCTGAAGGCGCGCGACGCAGCGATGAAGGCGGCACAGCCCGTCGTGCCCACCCGCGCTAAGGTCGAGGTGGCCGGCGAATTCGGCGACAAGCACTTCCTGCTACGATTGGAGACGCTGATTGAGGGCTAGCCCTTCGATATCGTACACTTGCATCTCGAGGTACCCACCGTGAAGGGGGCGCGCCAGAAGGCGCCATCGTTTATGAGCTTCGTGGTAACATCTGAACGTCAGGAGGCGGTGGTGCCCTTCCTGGAGCGCGTGACTGCGCTCGTGCGCGAAGCCGGCCTGGTCCTGGTTACGGCTACGCCCATCACGTGGCATCGGCGAACGGATGAGGAGCGACTCAAACGCTATAGTTTAACTTCCGGCGAAGTCTGCGCGCCTCAGCGCAGCTGGCTCAATGGAATGTTCGTAAAATTCGGGACCTTCGCCGGCCAATTGTCGGGCAACGAGCTGTCCACGAGTGACGGCAACCAACTCTCCTTCTGCAAGAGGATCCCACACCTCTTCAGTCAAGGGAACGCTTGCGAACAGCGCAACGAGCTGACCGGGGCCTTGGACAGAAAGCCCCGTCGCCACGATGCCCGGCTGACCGCTTCGACAATCTTTCTGGAGCAACACGAGACCTGGGGCCTCCACCCTGCCGGTGTTGGCATGCTTGCGCCGATGCCCGTGAGCGAAAAGAAAATCGCCATCGGAATACAGGAAATTTGCCGGTCCCAGTTTCCTGAGTTCCTCGGCAAACGAAGACACGATCAGGAATCTCTGGCGGAGGGTCGGTATTGCATTCGGCGCCGACCTGACCGCCGCCATCCGGTCGAGCAGAGCACAAAAGGCGAGTTCGGAGTCGGTCTCGCCGATTGGGTTGAAGCGATCTGCTTGGAAGGCGCTCGATTTGAATATGCCTGGAAGGTCACCGTTGTGTGCAAATAAATGCGCACGCCCGGCCAGCTCTCGAACAAACGGCTGAGCGTTGGCGTATGCGCGGGTTCCGCGCGTTGCCTTGCGGGTATGTGCGATCACATAATGGCTACGCAGATCATGACCGGTGATAAACTGAATCCATTCGCTGTCGCCGACAGCAGCGGAATCCTTGATCAAGCGGACGTCGAGTCCTTCATAATAGCCGATACCCCAGCCGTCGTTGTACGTGCCGGAAACGCGGCCATGTTCGGCGAGTGTTGGCAGTGAAACATTCACTGTCGCCGGGACATTGCTCGATAGTCCGAGGAGTTCACACATGGCGTCCAATGAATGAAAGACGTTAGTTGCAGCATGCAGATGATGCGGTCACGCGGATTGACCTAGCTCAACTGGGCGCTTGCGCGGCGGCATATGATCACAATTCCGGTCAAAGGTCCCACCGAAATGAACCGCAAGTATCTTCTGTTCTCGGCTGTCGGGATTGCATTGGCGGCGGCGGTTGGAGTTGCTGGCTGGGCCACGGTTTTCCGGCCCATGACGGTGCAGGTCGCCCGCGTCGAGCGCGACGTGCCGGTTCAGGTTTTTGGTCTCGGCACGGTCGAGGCCCGCGTGACGTCAAAGATCGGATTCAAGGTTTCTGGCGTGCTCGTTGAACTTCGAGCGGACGTGGGTGATCGCGTCGCCACGGGTGCGGTCCTCGCCCGCCTCGACGACCGCGAGCAGAGAGCACAGGTCGCCAGGGCCAGGGCGGCCACCGAGCAGACCGAGGCCAATCTTCAGAGGGCCAAAGCGAGCGTCGAAAAGGCGCAAGCGAATTACGACAATGCCACGCGCATCAGTGGACGTCAGCAAAGGCTTGTTCAGACCAACTCGACCTCCGTCGAGGCGGCAGAAACAGCAAAGACGGCTCAGGACGCCGCGCTCGCGGACTTGAATCTGGCGAGTAGCGACGTACTCGTGGCTAAGGCCAACATCGACGATGCCAAGGCGCAGCAGCAACAGCAATCGGCGACGCTGGACTTCCACACTCTCGCGGTGCCGTACGATGCCATGATTACCGCGCGGCTCAAGGAGCTCGGTTCTGCGCTTGGGGTTGGAGAACCGGTTTTCACGCTGATAGATCCGAAATCGGTGTGGGTCCTCGCCTACGTCGACGAGAGCAAAGCTGGCGAAATCAGGGTTGGCGAGCCTGCGGAGTTCGTCCTGCGATCGCTACCGAAGCAGCGGTTTCAGGGCCAAGTCGCCCGGATCGAACCTGAAAGCGACCGTGTCAATGAAGAGCGTCGGGTGGAGATAGCGTTCGACCGCATACCGGACGGCTTCACTCTGGGCGAACAGGCAGAGGTCTATATCAGGACGCAGCGGCTTCCACAGGCGCTGCTGGTCCCGGAAACTGCTATCGAAGGCATCGGCCAAGGTCGAGGGACCGTCTGGACCGTCGAGGACGGGTGTCTGCAAAAACGAGAAGTGACGCTCGGACATCGATTGCTTGATGGACGCTATGAAATTGCCGGCGGACTGCCGGATGATGCTGTCGCGGTCAACCAATTGAGCAGCGGGCTACGCATCGGGCGCACTGCCAAGATCAGCGCAGAGCCACGCAAATGAACTTGGCGTATCGGGACATCAAGCACAACCTGTTGCGGTTCGTCCTGACGAACTTCGGATTGAGCCTGCTGCTCGGCATCGTGATCGTGATCACTGGTGTCTACGGGGGTCTCATCGACGACGCGCTAAGGCAAGCTCGAGCCGCGAACGCGGACCTCTGGGTGGTGCAGGCCGGGACCAACGGACCTTTCGCAGAGTCATCGCGAATCCCGGGCGACACAAGGGAACTGGTTGCCCGGGTCTATGGTGTGGAGCGTGCCGGTGCGGTGACTTACCAATCGGTCCAGACCGAATTGAAGGGTAAGCCGCTCCGCCTCTTTCTCATCGGATACCAGCCGGGGCGGCCAGGCGGACCTCGCAAGCTCGTGGCCGGGAGCGACATCGTCCGCAGCCACTACGAAATGATCCTCGACGCATCTGCCGGTATTGCGCTCGGCCAGGAAGTGCCGCTGGGCACCCATGGTCACAAGTTTACGGTCGTCGGCCTGATGCGCAACGAACTGACCTCGTCAGGCGATCCCGTAGGTTACATCACCTTGCGTGACGCACAGGCGCTGCAGTTCGAGCTTGCGCCTCCGGCCGAGCGACGCGAGGTATCCCGGGGAGGGGGCCTCCAAACGAGCGACCAGATCAATGCCGTCATCGCCAAGATCTCGCCCTATGTCCCCCTCAACGAGGTCGCCAACGCACTGACGCGATGGAAGCACCTCACTACGCTCACTCAGCCACAGCAGGAAACGCTGTTGAGCAAGTTCGTGATCGAGAAATCGCGCAAGCAGCAGCTCATGATCATGGTCCTGCTCATCATCGTATCGGCGGTCATCATCGCATTGATCGTTTATACGCTGACCATGGACAAGGTGCGCTCGATCGCCACCCTCAAATTCGTCGGTGCGCCGGACCGGACCATCGTCGGCCTCATCGTCCAGCAGGCTCTATCGATGGGAATATTCGGCTACTTCATCGGGCTGGGGCTCGTTCTCATTTTCAAGCCGTACTTTCCGCGGCGGCTGGTGCTGGACTTCGAAAGCATCGCCGTCGTGTTCGTCATAACGGTCGCTATCTGTCTTGCCGCCAGTACGCTCGGTATTCGGCTGGCGCTCAAGGTGGAGCCGACCGAAGCCCTTGCCTCGTCCGGGTAAAGCCATGGCCGATGCCAGCAAATCGGCGGTCGTGCGCGTCGAGCATCTGTCCAAATATTTCGGGCAGGGCACGGCGCGCGTCAACGCGCTGGTCGACATCAACATGGACGTCTATCCGGGCCAGGTCGTCGGGCTGATGGGCCCAAGCGGGTCGGGCAAGACCACGCTGCTCCATTGTATCGCTTGCATTCTGGAGCCAAGCAGCGGCCGCATTACGCTCGACGGCGAGGTTGTCTACGACGAACACTGGCTGAAATTCGATCTTCGCCGGCTGCGGCTCGACAAGATCGGCTTCATCTTCCAATACCCCAATCTGCTCCCGTTTCTCGATGGCAGCGACAATGTTGCCCTGGTGCTCGATCTCGCGGGATACGGTTCGGCGGCGGCCCGCGCGCGCGCCGTCGAACTACTCGATTATCTCGAGGTCGGTCATCGCAAGCATGCCTTCCCCAGGCAGCTCTCAGGTGGCGAAGCCCAGCGGGTGGCGATCGCGCGCGCGCTCGCAAACAAGCCTCGCATCATTCTGGCGGACGAGCCGACCGCGCCGCTCGATTCGACCCGTGCCAGAATCGTGATGAGTTTGTTGCGGCAGATCGCCGTCGATCAGAGCGCAGCTATTATCGTTGTAACGCATGACGAAATGATCCTCGATCAATTCGATCATATTTTCCGGCTACGCGATGGTCGACTCGAGGGCGAAGCAGCCGCCCGCGATTTGCAGCGTTCTAAGACATCGAACGGTGGCGCCGTGATGGCTAAGCCTGTCGTTGGCAATGCTACCGCGGGCATCGAAACAGGATCCAGCCATGCTATCGAATAGGCCTGCGCCGACGTCTGTACCGGTATCCACGGTGTCGAGAGCGGGTGCCGATGGGTTAACGAGCCGTGAAGCCGCCGACAGGCTGGGACGATTCGGTCCTAACGCGATTGTTGAGGAGCGCCCTCGCATCGTCCGCGTACTGCTCGGGAAATTCTGGGGTTTGATTCCATGGATGCTCGAGATTGCAATTATATTGGATCTGATTTTGAGGAGGTGGGTTGAAGCCGCCGTCATTGCTGCGCTGCTCGTCGTCAACGGCCTCATGGGCTTTGCTCAAGAGAAGCGGGCAAAAGAGGCGCTTGCGCTCATGCGTCAGCGCCTGACGATCGGCGCGCGCGTCCGACGAGACGGTCGCTGGCAAGCCCTTCCGGCAGCAGAAATCGTCCCTGATGACATCGTTCATTTGCGCGTCGGCGATATCGTTCCGGCCGACGTCGAGGTCATCGACGGCCATGTCTCGGTGGACCAATCGCAACTGACCGGCGAGTCATTTCCCGTCGAGCATCGGGTAGGAAGCACGATCTATGCGGGCTCTTTGGTTCGCCGCGGCGAGGCAACCGGCCTCGTTTCAGCGACCGCCACTCGAACATATTTTGGAAAGACTGCCGAACTGGTTCGGACGGCAGAGGCACCAGCGCGTGCCGAAATTCTGATTGTGGGGATCACCAAGTACCTCGCCGCCCTGGATATCGTCCTTGCCGCCGCGGTGGTTATCGTCATTGTCATTCGGGGTGCGTCTCTGCTCGATTCCCTTCCTTTCGTGCTGATGCTGCTGGTGGCCTCGGTGCCGCATGCTCTGCCAACCATGTTCACGATGTCCGCGGCGCTCGGTGCCCGCGCGCTCGCGAGCAGCGGAATCCTTGTCGCGCGTCTCTCGGCAATTCAGGACGCGGCGGCGATGGATGTGCTTTGTATCGACAAGACCGGCACGCTAACCGAGAACCGCCTGGTAGTGGCGGAGATCATTCCGTTCGTCGGGAGGATGTCAGACGATGTGCTTCGCATGGCTGCGCTCGCATCAGACGAGGCGACCCAGGACCCCATTGATCTTGCCTTCATTCAGGCAGCTGAATCACGGGGATTGCGTTCGAGCCCGCCGGTGCGTTTGAGTTTCGAGCCGTTCGACCCGACAACGAAGCGTTCGGAGGTAACGGTCAGTCAAGATGGTCAGATCATGCGCATCGTGAAGGGCGAACCATCGACCCTTGCCGGGCTTACCCACGAGCCGTGGGAGATGATCGTACCTTCCGTTTCCCAGCTTTCGGCAGGCGGTGCGCGCGTCTTGGCCGTTGCCTCCGACGCTGGCTCGGACTTTCGCTTTGCCGGCTTGATCGCGCTGAGCGATCCGCCACGCGAGGATTCGGCGGCATTGATCGCCGATCTTGCAAGCCGGGGCGTACGGGTTCTGCTTGTCACGGGAGACAGAGAAGCAACCGCACGCGCGCTCGCTGCGAAAGTCGGGATTACGGGAGAGATCGCTCCAGCTGGCACTATCACTGATACTATCAACGACAATCTCGATTCCAATGCAATTGGTCACTTTGGAGTCTTCGCCCAGGTCTTCCCGCAAGATAAATTCATGCTGGTCCGGGCGCTGCAGAAGGCGGGCCATGTGGTTGGTATGACCGGCGACGGGGTGAACGATGCGCCGGCTCTCCGGCAGGCCGATGTGGGTATCGCGGTCGCCAGCGCGACCGACGTCGCAAGAGCCGCTGCGGGTCTCGTCCTCACTCGACCAGGGCTAAGCGAGATTGTCGCGGCCGTGGACGGGAGCCGTCGGATTCATCAGCGGATGCGGACGTTTGTCTCGACGATGACCACCTTCAAGATGGCAAACCCTGCATTCTTCGCGTTGGGCGTCCTTTGGTTTGAAGCTTTCGTAGTCAGCCCTCTGCTGATGGTATTGCTCATGTTCGCCACCGATGTGGCGGTCATGTCAGTCTCGATGGACGAAGTGACGCCATCCCGTACCCCTGACAAATGGGCTCTCCGCCCGCTAATGGTCAGGAACTTTGGCCTTGCCGTCCTACTCCTCTTAGTGAGCAGCGCTGTTTTCTGGATCGCGACGAACGTGTTGCGGCTTGAGGTAGCCGAGACCCAAACGCTGATTCTTGTTTGGCTGGTATTGGGCGGCTCGCAGGCCATACTCTATTTGACACGGGCTCGCGGCTTCTTCTGGCAAAGACCTTATCCAGGAAAAACGCTCAGGATGGCCACTATTTTTGACGTCGCCCTGGTCACGCTGATGGCGACGTTTGGCTGGTTGATGGCTCCGATCTCTTTGTCTCTTATCGGGGGCGTTCTGCTTCTCGCGATTGTCTATGTATTCGTCGCCGACCTGCTCAAGGTCGCGCTAGGCCATTTGACGAAAACGTTGATGACGGCATCATGATGCGTGGGATCGCCTGTAGTCGTCCCACGCGGCTCGATTGCGGCCGGCGCCATGCATAATGAGAGCAACTCCGCCGGCTGACGTCTGCGAAGCTCCCGGGAGGTGCCATGCAACTCTTCTCGACCATCACGTGTCCTGCCTGCGGGTACCGCGCTTCAGAGGCCATGCCGACCGACGCCTGCGTGTTCTTCCATGTGTGCAAGGCTGTGGGGCGCGCCTCAAGCCCAAGGAAGGCGACTGCTGCGTGTTTTGCTCCTATGGCGACGTTCCTTGTCCGCCAATTCAGGAAGCGCGGGTGAAGGGCGAGAACGGCTGCTGCAAATAGTCTCTCGAGGGTCTTGCGGAATCGGCGAGAGGCTACTGATATGCGTTAATGCGCATAAGCGCATATAAAAGGTAAGCGTATGAATTCGATCATAATTCTGTCCACTCTCGCAGAGCCGGTCCGGCTCGAAGCCCTTCGGACGGTGTGGGACGGGCGGGAGCATTGTGTCTGCGAATTGATGCGCGAGCTTGGTACCAGCCAGTCCCGCATGTCTCGCCACATGGCGGCCCTCAAGACGGCAGGCCTCGTGGTCGACCGACGCGACGCGCAATGGGTCCGGTACCGCCGCTCGCCGAACCTCCCTCAGGAAGTCATTAAGCTTGTCGACGCCGCGCTGGCGCTGCCGGCAACTCAGGAAAGGCATGCCGCATGAGCCTCAATTCCGTCACCGAACATGCGCCGGGCGCCGGCCCTTCGAACGCCAAGTGGATCGGATGGACCGCCGTCGCCCTGATCGTTTGGGGCGTCGTCTACAGCCAGCTCGTTCCATTCTCGGACTGGATCGTCGCATCGACGGGTGTCGATCCGAAAAGTCATCTCGGCGAAGCCGTCAGCTTCTTCGCTTACGACACGCCAAAAGTTCTGATGCTGCTCACCCTTGTCGTGTTCGGCATGGGTCTTGTGCGCAGTTTCTTCTCGCCAGAGAAAACCCGGGCACTTCTTGCCGGAAAGCGCGAAGGCGTCGGCAATGTGCTGGCGGCGTCGCTTGGCATCGTCACTCCATTCTGTTCGTGCTCCGCCGTTCCGCTATTCATCGGATTCGTCAGTGCGGGCGTGCCGCTTGGCGTCACCTTTTCGTTTCTGATCTCGGCGCCGATGGTGAACGAGGTCGCGCTCGGCCTGCTGTTCGGACTGGTGGGATGGAAGGTGGCGCTGACCTATCTCGCCTTTGGCCTCGCCGTTGCCATCGTCTCGGGCTGGATCATAGGCCGTCTGCATCTCGAACATTGGCTGGAGGACTGGGTCCGCAATATCCGCTCCGGTGCAATCGATCTGCCCCCAGAGGACCTCACGGTCATCGATCGCATCAAGGCGGGAATCGAGGCGGTGAAGGACATCGTCGGCAAAGTATGGCCCTGGATCATCGCCGGCATCGCGGCCGGAGCCTTCATCCACGGCTATGTGCCATCGGACCTGCTGGCTGCGATCATGGGGCGGGGCGCCTGGTGGTCGGTCCCGGCCGCCGTGCTGATTGGCGTTCCCATGTACTCCAACGCTGCCGGCATCATTCCGGTGGTCGAGGCGCTCCTCGCAAAAGGTGCAGCGCTCGGAACCGTCCTCGCCTTCATGATGTCGGTGATCGCGCTATCACTCCCCGAGATGATCATCCTTCGAAAGATACTCAGCGTAAAGCTCATCGCGGTCTTTGTCGGCGTCGTAGGGACGGGCATCCTCGCGGTCGGTTTTCTGTTCAATGCACTATTCAACGGATGAAAGGTATCACGTCATGAAAGAAATAGAGGTTCTTGGACCCGGATGCGCCAATTGTAAGAATACGACCGCGCTCATCGAGCAAATCGCAAAAGAAAAGGGCGTCACGATCAGTTTGAAGAAGGTGGAGGAGATGCGCGACATCATGAGCTACGGTGTGATGTCGACACCAGGCGTCGTCGTCGACGGTCATGTTGTCCATGCGGGCGGCGTTCCAAGCCGCGCAAAGATCGAGCAATGGCTTGCGTGAGCGATATACGCAAAGGTCGAACCTTCCCCCGTTCTCAAGAGCAGGAAATTCATAATGACAATGACCCAGCGCACTCTTCCCGAAGCCAGACAGGTATGTCCGACAACCACCAATCGGATGGCCGCAGATGGAGCGTTGCTCGTAGACCTTGCGCGAACCGTCTGAAATCGAACGCCTTGCCTTCGACGTGCCAGACCTCGCACACATCCCATTGCGAGAGCTGGAAGCACGTTTTCACGAGCTGCCGCGTGACCGTGAACTCGTGATGGTCTGCCAGGGCGGCGGACGAAGTCTGAAAGCCACATATTTTCTTATGTACCAGGGGTTCGAGAAGGTCGCCAACATGGAGGGCGGCATTGCCAAATGGGCAAGCAAGGGCTTCCCGGTCAAAGGTGACGTTTCGTCTCTACAGGCAACCGAACAAGCTGCCGGCAGTTGCTGCGGGGGACCGGCTTCGGCGGCCGCGACTTCCTGCGAGCCTGGCGCAACGGATCGCTCGTGCTGCGAGTCTGCAGCAGGAGCGAAATGCTGTTGAGGCGTCGGCTAGCCCCTCACAAAACTTCGTTTTGCGAACAGCCATCGCGGCAAGAGCGGGCGCGGCACGACTCTGAAGGCATGGCGGCTGAGTAACGCTTCGCAGCGATCTTACTACCGGCTGAGCACGTTTCAGAACCTATTGCCACCTTTGCGTGTAGCGCGACGATCAGGATGAGAACTGGGCGTCAATCTGGATGAGAAGATTGGGGCCGGGTCGTGGGATCATTGTCGCGGACTTCCGGCTTGGCAAGTGCTGATTGACGCTGGGCGACAATCAGCAGGTCGTAGCGATCAAGCTTGGCGATCGCGGCTTCCAGTGCCAGTTCGCGCCGCGCTACCTGCAACTGCTGCACGAGGTCCGTCGTGCGCGTGAACAGGACGCGCCAGCCGTTCTCGACGAGAGCAAGGCCGATGGCCGCACTGAGGTGGCTCTTGCCGCCGCCGGGCGGACCGAATAGCAGCAGATTGGCGCCGGTCTCGAGCCAGACGTCACCTGCGGCGAGCGCCATCACTTGCGCCTTGGACAGTATCGGCACGCTCTCGAAGTCGAAGGTCGCAAGCGTCTTGCCTGCGGGCAGACGCGCTTCGGTCATGTGCCGCTCGATGCGGCGGCGGGCACGGTCGGCCACCTCGTGCTCGGCGAGCGTGGCGAGGCGTGCCGCCGGCCAGCCTTCCTTGTCCGATTGCGCGGCAAGCTTGGGCCAGATCGCCTTGACGCTCGGCAGGCGCAACTCGGTGAGCAGCAGTTCGACCCGCGCAGCATCGATGGATGTCGTCGTGCTGGTCACGCTGCATCTCCCGTGTTCGAGGTCGTCGGCACGAAGCCGATGGACGCCAGTTCGTCGTAGACGGCGAGCGGAGCAAGCTCGACGGCGACGTCCGGGATCGCGGCCTGTTCCGGGCGGAAGCGGATGCGCAACGCGGCAAGGTCAGGCAGCCGTCCTGCATCGAGATCTCTGGCGATTGTCTCGGCAAGCTCTGCCTCGCAGGCCCGCTCGTGAGCAAGAGCAAGAAGCTCGACCGTCACCTTGCAGGCATGACGATCATCATATCGTTCCTGCAAGGCTTCGAACGCGTGTCGATAGGCTGCCCGCGGGAACAGCTGGTCGCGATAGACGAGATTGGCGAGCGCCATCGGCTTGCGTCGCAGGGCGTGGATGACGTGCCGATAGTCGACGACATGGCCGCCCTTGTTGTCCGAGACCGGCCGGCCCCGCATCAGCAGCGCGACGCGCGTGGTGCCGAGGAAGCATTCGAGGCGATCATCGTAGATGCGCACGCGCAGACGATAGCCGATCAGCTTGGACGGCACCGTGTAGAACACGCGGCGCAGGATGAAGCCACCCGACGAGGTCACGCGGATCACCTTCTCCTCGAAGTCGCTGCTGCGGCCTCTCGGCAGCGGCGCCAGCGTCTGCTTCTCGATCGCGATCCGCTTGGTGACGTTGGCGTTGCGCCGGCCGACCACCATGTCGACGAAGGCGCGATAGGCGTCGAGGTCGGCGAAGTCCCGCGTTCCCCTCAGCAGCAACGCGTCCTCCAGCGCCTGCTTGAGATGGCCATGCGCGCTCCCGATCGAGCCGTTCTCATGCGCGATGCCGGCATTGTTGCGGGTCGGCACCATGCCGTAATGCTTCATCAGCTCGTCGTAGCGTTGCGTGAGGTCCTCGCATGCATCGGCCGCGAGATTGCGGAACGCCGCCGACAGGCTGTCGCTGCGATGCTCCCTGGGAACGCCACCGAGCGCCCACAGCGCGTTCTGCAGGCCTTCGGCCAGTGCGACGAAGCTCTCGCCGCCGAGCACGACATGGGCATGCGCGAAGCCGGAGAACGCCAGGCGGAAGTGATAGAGCCGGTGGTCGAGCGCCACGCCTGCAATGGTGATGCGGAGCGAACTGGTATCGGTGAAGTCCGACAGGCCGAGCCGGCCGGGCTCATGCTCCTGGCGGAAGATGACGTCCCGCTCGGGACCGTTGAAAGCACGCCAGGCCGTGATGCGCCGCTCCAGCGTGCGCCGGATGTTGGGATTGAGATCGGGATGGCGCCGGCGCAGCTCCTCCAGCACGCCGACCGCCCGGATCCCGGGTGCAGCCTTCAGGATCGGCTCGATCTCGGCATCCCAATAGGGCGCCAGCGGATCAGGCCGCCGCCGGCCACGCGGCTCCTGCTTCTGCGACGGCAGCCGCGGATCGGCCTCGATCCGGTAGGCACTCGCCGTCGAAAACCCGGCTTTGGCCGCTGCGGCCTCTGCCGATAACGTCAGTCGGTAACCCATGTATAGCCTCATCTGGTGGTCGGTGATGTGGAGGCCAGGCAAGTCGTCGATCCTCTCTTGTCGAGACGAATCAACAGCTTGCGCTAACCACACCCGGCCGCCAGACGGCCCGAAAGGAACGCCGCCGGCGGAAGCGGTCCTCCGGTC
>JBARNF010001229.1:0-1808 GCA_049802835.1 Bradyrhizobium sp. | reverse complement strand
GCCCCGGCAAGCCGGCGCCGTATCCGCTGCTCGTCGCCGTCAGCGAGGCACAGGTCGAACTGCGCGACACTGTCTTCGTCGGCGACATGGACGTCGACTGCGAGGCCGCCTCGAACGCCGGGATGCGCTTCGTCCACGCCGCCTGGGGCTACGGCGCGCGTCTACCTGGCGCGGAGCAGTTGCGGGCGCCGGGCGAGCTGGCGGAGATCGTCTAAGCGATTCAGCGCCCGCCAACCGGCGTGAGCGAACTCCGAATACTGCATTGTTTCTGCGTATTCGGGACGCGGCGCAGGTTCATGTCGAATCCAATCAGGAGGACTCATCGGATGAAGCCCACCGGCTGCCACATGCGCGCGCACAGCACACCGCCACTCTGGCAGTTTCTCAGCACCGCGCTCGCATTGGCGTTTCTGATCGCCGCTCCGTCTGCCGCATACGCTGAGGTCAGTCCTCTCGTTTTGACGGAGGACCCGGCGATTCAGGCGATGGCTGCCCAAACGTATGCCGACCAGTTCAACGTGTCTCTTCCAGTGGCGTACGCGCGAGTCGCGCTTCAGGACGCGACTGCACCACTGGTCAAGGACCTGACTGACGCGATCGGGGCGGACTTCGGTGGGGCGTGGTACGACGCCGAGGATGGCGGCAAGTTGAAGCTCGCCGTTGCCGAAGACCAGAGTTTGGGCGACTCCGAAGCCGTCGACGCGGCGCAGGAAGTCCTCGCCGACGCTGGGAAGCAGGCCGATGTTGAGTTCGTCCACGTCGATTACAGCCTCGACGAGCTGATGGATGCCCGGAAGGCGGTGGGTGATGAGCTGGCGACGCAAGTGGCTGCCGAGAACGCCGAGGTGACGGTCGATGCCGAGCGCAACGCGATCGTGATCCAAACGGCGAACGACCTGACCGCAGCGGACGATGCTGCGGTAGCTTCCGCCGTCTCAGAGGCTGACACGCCGATCGTTGTCCAGCAGACCGACGAGTCAACGTTCCATGCCGAGGACCGCAGCTGCGCTTTCCTGAGCGGGTCCGTGTCGTCAAGCGAGCTCTTTTGCGATCCGCCGCTGCGCGGCGGGATCTACATGCAGGGTGGTACTGAGGGTTGCACGGCAGGATTTCTCGTCTTTGGTAACACAGGCGGGAATCCGTTTGTGCTGACGGCTGGGCATTGCCTTACTGGCGCGAACGGTGCCGTGTGGAACACACGATTTGCTGATTCTTCATTGCATTCGATCGGCGCTGGACACAGCAAGGTGGACAATGCTTCCGGAGACTTCGGGATCATCGGGGTTGAGAATCCGTCGGGGTGGAGCGCGACCAGCAACTCGCGGATCTGGGTCGCAGGCGTTCCAGGGCAGACGACGCAGGACTCCTTCTACTCGATCACGACGGCCCAGTACGCGCCGGACTGGCTCGTTGTTTGCAATACCTCGGCGCTCCCGCTTCCGAATGGTTATCACGGAAGCTGTGGAACCGTTCAGCCCGGCTACTATTCGAACGCTGGCAGGAGTGCGGTGAAGAAGGTCTCAGGAATGTGCGCGGTCAATGGGTCCAGCGGTGGACCCGTCTTCAAGTTCCACATCGCCTATGGGGTTGTCAGCTCAAGCGGGTCCGGGTACTGCCCGACGTATTACCAACCTGCGCCAAACGCGATGACGGCCTCTAACGTTCATCTCGGATGATGCGGTTGGTGACCCGATTTGCAATGGTGGGTCTTGCCTTGGCGGGAGGCGGCGCGTGCGTCGCCCTCGCCAGCGGGAACCGGGAATCCACCGCGAAGGTCGATAAGCGGCTGGCTGAGGTTCGGGTTCCGT
>JBARNF010001228.1:0-2694 GCA_049802835.1 Bradyrhizobium sp. | reverse complement strand
CAGGTCGCGGGTTTCGAGCGTGTGGGTCATCAGGCGACTCGTGGTGACGCTTTGGGTTGTCACCCCTCCCCGCCTGCGGGGAGAGGTCGATCGCGCAGCGATCGGGTGAGGGGGCGCCGCGGCAAATCGTTGCGCTCGAACCCCTCACCCGGATTGCCTCTGTCGATGCAATCCGACCTCTCCCTTCGGGAGAGGTGGACACTGGCTGCGGCAGCAGTGCAGGCGGATATCACCGGGGCCTAGCCGTGCAGCATGCGCCAGAGGATCGCGATCAGCGCGCCGGCCAGCAGGACAGAGGCAGCCGAGGCCTGCACGCCAAATCCAGGGCCGCGCTTGTTCGCGGCTTGGGCGTAGGCGACCATGTACATCGCGCGGCCGGCGATCCAGACCAGGCCGATCAGCGCTGCGAAGGTGTCGCTGACATAAATCGCGAACAGCCACAGCGCCGGCAGGAAGATCGGCAGCCATTCCAGCGTGTTCATCTGCACGCGGAAGACACGCTCGAAATCGGCATTGCCCGTGGTGGCCGGCGCCTTGACGCCGAACTTGCCGCGCGCCCGCGAGACTCGCACGGCCATGTAGAAATAGAGCATCAGCGCGAGCACGGTCGTGAGTGCGGTGAAGTGATACATGTCTGTTTCCCCCGTTGAGTGTTGTCAATATCCGGTCAGTTCCAGATAGCCCACTCCCGCGTGGCTGCCTTTGAAACTGATCGGCCCCTCCCAATAGGGCACGCGGGTGCCCATCCAGGCCTTCGGATTGAGTGGCGCGGTGTCGATGGCGATACCGAGCGCTGATATCTCCACGCGCCAGCCGACCGGCAGCTTACGCTCGCCGATCGCGACGGTCTCCTTCGGCATCATCACGATGCCGTCGGGGCCGAGCGCGCGCGAGGTGCCGTCGGCGGTGATCCAGGTGCCGGACGTGTAGTTGCCGTCGCCCTGCCGCATCCGGTACAGCATCAGCTTCTCGCCGCCCGCGAAATGCAGCGCGAACCAGTCCCAGCCGCTCTGGTCGGGGCTGAGCGGCTGGCTGCTCCATTCGCGGTCGAGCCAGGCCACGCCGGTCAATTCGACCGGCGTATCGTCGAACGCGATACGGCCGCGAGCGCGATAGAACGGCTGGCTGTAGTAATAGGACGCCTGGCCGCGCTCGGATTTGCGGCTGTAGCCACTGACGCCCTGCAGCACCACCGGCCGGTCCGCCTCCAGATGCAGCGCATAGGAGAAGTCGCTTGCCGTCGCCGTCATGTCGAGCGGCGCCAGCGACTGATCATTGGTCGTTTCGGTGCCGCGCAGCTGCCAGTCGTCGATCCAGGCCTGGAATGGTCTGGCCTCGACGCCGGCCTGGCCTACCCCGCCGCGCGCGAACTTTTCCGTCGAGCGGTGGCTGTCGGCGCGGGTCACGGCGGCATGGGCCATCCACAGCTGCTGATTGTCGAAGCCTTCGCCCTGCGGCCCCGGGCGCGCCGCCGAGCGGAACAGCGTCCATTGCAGGCCATAGGCCTTGCCGTTGCTGTCGCTGAGGTTCGCGGTGACGTACCACCATTCGATGCGAAAATCGGGGTGGGGCCCGTGGTCGGCGGGGAAAGTGAACGCTCTGCCCGGTGTCACCGGCGCAAAGCCGTCGGCAGTGTCGCTCAAGCCTGCAAAGCCCTGCGCGCGCGCGGTGCGCGACAGGGCGAGCCAGCCAAGGCCGCCGATCAAGCCGCGCCGCGTGATGGTCGCTCTAGCGCTCAATGGTGAAGGTCCTGACCAGATCGGCCGGCTGCATCCGCGCCAGCCGCAGCACCGGCAGCAGTGAGGCGATCAGCGCCGCGACCAGCGTGACGACGAGCAGCCGGATCAGCTGCAGCGGAAACACGTCGAACGGCAGCCGCCAGCCGAACGCCTTGACGTTGACGATCGCGATCAGGCACCACGCCACCAATAGCCCGAGCGGCAGCGCCAGCAGCGCGGTGAGGCCGGCGAGCGACAGCGTCTTCAACAGCTCCACCTCGGCGAGGCGCCGCCGCGTCAGCCCGATCGCCCACAGCGGCGCAAGTTGCGGCAGCCGTGAATTGGCGAGCGTCAGCAGGCTGGTCAGCAGCGCGATCGCGGCGACGCCGAGCGTGAACGTATTGAGCGCGCCGGTCACCGCGAAGGTGCGGTTGAAGATCTGCTTCGATTCCTGCTTCACGGTGGCCTGGTCGACGACGTTGCGGCCATCGAGCCCGAACTTGTCCGAGAGTGCTGCAATCAGCCCCGGCACGTCGGCGGGCGCTGATCGTACCGCCATGCGGGTGAGCGGCGTCGCCGGGAAGCGCCGCGTCAGTGCGGCGATGTTGACCGCGACCTGTCCCTTGGGATTGCCGTAGTCGGCATAGATGCCGGCAATCGTGATGCGCCAGTCGCCGCCCGGTGCGGGGATGTCGATTCTGTCGCCGACAGAGACATCGAGCCGCCGCGCCAGCTGCTCGCTGACGAAGCCGCCATCGCCGCGTACCAATTGCTTCCAGGCGTCGTCGCCGGCCTGCAACAGCGGCCAGTGCTCACGATAGGTGTCGTGATCGGGCAGGCCGAGCACGTCGATCGGCTCGCCCTTGAGCTGGGCCTCGGCGCGGCCGCCCGGCAGCACCGCCTGCACGTCTGGACGCGCGCGCAGCCAGGTCTGGATGTCGCGGGCCTGGGCTTCGTCGGCGGCGCTGATATAGAC
>JBARNF010001227.1:0-2961 GCA_049802835.1 Bradyrhizobium sp. | reverse complement strand
AGGAATTCGTTCCCGGCCGCTCGATCAAGGTGGAGCGCGTCAAGGACTACTGGGGCGAGAAACTTCCGGTCCAGCTCGGCCAGAATAATTTCGACGAGCTGCAGTTCGAGTTCTTCCGCGACAACATCGTCGCGCTCGAAGCCTTCAAGGCCGATCAGGCGGACTGGATCAGCGAGAACTCGGCCAAACAGTGGGCCACGGCCTACAACTTCCCGGCCATCAACGACAAGCGGGTGATCAAGGACGAATTTCCGATCAGCGATTCCGGCCGTATGCAGGGCTTCGCCTTCAACCTGCGCCGTCCGCAATTCCAGGACCCGCGGCTACGGCGCGCCTTCAACTACGCCTTCGACTTCGAGGAGATGAACAAGCAGCTGTTCTACGGTCAGTACAAGCGGATCAACAGCTACTTCGAAGGCACCGATCTGGCCTGCTCCGGACTACCGCAGGGTCTGGAGCTGCAGATCCTCGAAGGCATGCGCGACAAGGTGCCGCCGGAGGTCTTCACCACGGTTTACCAGAACCCGGTCGGCGGCAATCCCGAGAGCGTTCGCGCCAGTCTGCGCGAGGCCACGAAGCTGTTGAAGGAGGCCGGTTTCGAGATCAAGGACCATAAGCTGACCGATCCTACCGGCAAGCCCGTCACAGTCGAGCTGCTCGTTCAGGACCCGTCGTCCGAGCGCATCGTGCTGTTCTACAAGCCGTCGCTGGAGCGACTGGGCGTCGCCGTCACTGTCCGCCAGGTCGACAACGTCCAATATGAGAACCGGGTGCGCACCTTCGACTACGACATGATCGTCGATGTCTGGGGCCAGTCGCTGTCGCCCGGCAACGAGCAGCGCGACTTCTGGGGCTCCAAGGCCGCCGACGAACCCGGCTCGAAGAATTCAGTCGGCATCAAGAACCCCGCTGTCGACGAGCTGATCGAGAAGATCATCTTCGCGAAGGATCGTGCCAGCCTCGAAGCAGCGACGCATGCGCTCGACCGGGTGCTACTGTGGAATTTCTACGTCGTCCCGCAGTTCACCTATCCGTTCGCGCGCAGCGCGCGCTGGGACCGCTTCGGCCATGCCGAGCTGCCGAAATACGCCCGGTCCGGCTGGCCGAATCTGTGGTGGTACGACGCCGACAAGGCCGCCAAGGTGAAGCGCTCTTGAGCCGGCTCCCGCATCTGTCGCGCCGCGGCGTGCTCGGGCTCGGCCTGGGCGCGCTGAGCGCTCCCTTGCTCAAACCGGCATCGGCTGCGGAGTTCGGCGCAGAGTCTCACGGCACGTCCGCCTTCGGCGACCTGAAATACCCGGCCGACTTCCGCCACTTCGACTACGTCAATCCGGAGGCGCCGAAGGGCGGGCTGTTCTCGCTGATCCCGTCGGTGCGCGCCTACAACCAGTCCTATCAGACGTTCAACTCCTTCAACGCCTACGTCCTCAAGGGCGAGGGCGCGCAGGGCATGGACATGACGTTCGCGTCGCTGATGGTGCGCGCGGCCGACGAGCCCGATGCGGTCTATGGCCTGGTCGCAAAGGCGGTCGCGATCTCCGCGGACAAGCTGACCTATCGCTTCACCTTGCGTCCCGAAGCGCGCTTTCACGACGGGTCCAAGATCACGGCCCACGACGTCGCCTTCTCGCTGAACACGCTGAAGCAGAAGGGCCACCCGCTGATCGTCGTGCAACTGCGCGACTTCGTGAAGGCCGAGGCGATCGACGATGCGACTGTCGTGGTGAGCTTCGTCGAGAAGCGCGCCCGCGACGTGCCGCTCTATGTCGTGACCCTGCCGATCTTCTCGAAAGCCTGGTACGCGAACCGCGCCTTCGACGAGGGGCCGCTCGATGTGCCGCTCGGCTCGGGGCCGTACAAGGTCGGCAAATACGAGATCAACCGCTACGTCGAGTTCGAGCGCGTGAGGGATTGGTGGGCGGCCGATCTGCCGGTCAGCCGCGGCCTCTACAATTTCGACGTCGTGCGCTACGAGTTCTATCGCGACCGCGACGTCGCGTTCGAGGGCTTCACCGCCAAGAGCTATCTGTTTCGCGAGGAGTTCACCTCGCGGATCTGGGCCACGCGCTACGACTTCCCGGCCATCAAGGACGGTCGCGTCAAGCGCGAGCTGCTGCCGGACGAGACGCCGTCGGGCGGGCAGGGCTGGTTCATCAACACCCGCCGCGACAAGTTCGGGGATCCGCGCGTCCGCCAGGCGCTGACCTACGCGTTCGACTTCGAGTGGACCAACAAGACCATCATGTACGGCGCCTATGCGCGCGCGGTGTCGCCGTTCCAGAACTCCGACATGGTCGCGGTCGGGCCGCCGTCGCCGGATGAGCTGAAGCTGCTGGAGCCGTTCCGCGGCCAGGTGCCCGACGACGTGTTCGGCGAGCCGTTCGTGCCGCCGGTCTCGGACGGCTCGGGGCAGGATCGCGCGCTGCTGCGCAAGGCTTCGCAGCTGCTGCAGCAGGCCGGCCTGCCGGTGAAGGACGGCAAGCGGCTGCTGCCGAACGGCCAGCCTTTCACCATCGAGTTCCTGATCGACGAGGTCTCGTTCAAGCCGCACCACGGCACCCTGATCAAGAACCTGCAGACGCTCGGCATCGATGCCGACCTGCGGATCGTCGATGCCGTGCAGTACCGCGCCCGGGTCGAGGATTTCGACTTCGACATCACGGTGCAGCGGCTGACGATGTCGCCGACGCCCGGCGACGGCCTGAGGGCTTATTTCACCTCGGACACGGCCAAGACCAAGGGTTCGTACAATCTCGCTGGCATCAGCAATCCCGCCATCGATGCGCTGGTCGCCAAGGCGATCGGCGCGGAGACCCGCAGCGATCTGACCTCGGCCTGCCGGGCGCTCGATCGCGTGTTCCGCGCCGGCCACTACTGGATACCGCAATGGTATCGCCAGACCCATCCGATCGCCTATTGGGATCAGTTCAGTCACCCGCCGAAGCCGCCGAAATACGCCTC
>JBARNF010001226.1:0-3835 GCA_049802835.1 Bradyrhizobium sp. | reverse complement strand
CGCTGGATACTAGCATCGGAGTATCAGAACCACACGCCTTCACCGTCCGCGAGCCAGCGTTCGTCGGTGCCAACAGCACTGCGCCCGCCCGCGTCCACCGCATCCCACTGCCAACGTCCGTGACGACCGCGAACCGTCCCCTACCGTGCAACGGGATGGGCGGACCATATTGCTGATTTTACGAATCCGTCAAGCGATTTTTGTTTTTCAGAATCACTTGACAGGGTTTGGCGCGTGCGAGCCGATTTGCCCGGCGGGCCGCGGCCAATCAGCCGGCATCTCGATCGCACCGAACACGAACTCAATCACAGGTTGACGACAGGACGAAGAGTTGCTTCCCTCGTGCTGCCGCTTCGGTGCGCGCCACGCGGCAATGCGAAGGATGCGCATTCGGGAGGCGAAGCAGCAGGGAGGCGGTCATGGAGGCCCACGGACTGTTGAAGCGGCGGACGACCGCCGGCGGATCGATCGCCAGCCTGCTTGCATTGACGGGCCGGCCGGCCGCGCAGGCAAAGTCCGAATTCGTTGCCGCCGCAGGGGCCGCCGCCGGAGCCGATCTGCTGGTGCTGGAGCCGAACAGTCCGCAATTCGTCGGGCTCACCCAAGGTTTCAACCGGCGCTGGCTGGCGCCGAACTGCGCCGTGATCTTCGTCCCGCTGACCGAGCAAGGCGCACAGATTGCGCTCGCCAAGGCGGTCGGCTTCGGTCCCGGCCATGTCCGGGTGCGCGGCGGCGGCCACTGCTACGAGGATTTCGTTTTCAGCGAGCAGACGCTGGCCCTGATCGACGTCAGCCTGCTCGACGAGATCGGCTTCGACGCGCAACAGGGTGTCTACTACGCCCAGAGCGGCGGCACCAATTGGGACCTCTACCGCAGGCTCTATTGGCAGTTCGGCCTCACTCTGCCGGCCGGGTCCTGCTACTCCGTAGGCCTTGGTGGACACATCTGCGGCGGCGGTTACGGCCTGCTGTCGCGCGAATTCGGCCTGACCGTCGACTGGCTCAGCGGCGTTCACGTCGTGACGGTCGACCGCAATCGCAACACGCGGTTCAATCGCGTCAACAGGCAGAGCGCGCCGGGGCCGGATCAGGATCTGTTCTGGGCGCATACCGGTGGCGGCGGCGGCAATTTCGGCCTGATCACGCGCTATGAGTTCGCCACGCTTCCGAAGGCGCCGCAGCGCGCGGAAATCTACACCATGAGCTGGAGCTGGGCCGACACCATCGTGCCGCAAGGCGGCGCAGCCTATCTCAAGCAGATCATCGCAAGCTTCGAGGCCCTGACGCGGACGATGCCGCCATCCGCATTCGCGCTGCTGAAGCTGGCGCACGAGGCGGCCGGCGCCGTCTCGATGGTCGTCCAATATGCCTATGACGGCGCGCCGGGATCGTCGACGATCCTGCCTTTGCTCGAGGCGACACTCACCCAGTTCGGCATCTACGCCGCCGCGACCCCGCATCGCGGCGCGCTCGTCGGTCATCCCGTCTATCTCGCGAACCCCATCCCCTATCAGGACCTGACCTGGTTCGAGGCGGTCCAGACCCTCAACGGCTCCGGCCCGAACCAGAAGGGCAAGTACAAGTCGGCCTACATGCGCAAGGATTTCCCCGACGATCAGATCGCCACCATCTACCGCTACCTGAGGCTCTACCCCATGGAAGCCAACGGCGAGTCGGTCGACATGTCGCAATCGCTCCTGCAGGTCGACAGCTACGGCGGCCAGATCAACACCGTCGCCGCGCAGGCCACCGCGGTGTGGCAGCGAAGCTCGTTGTTCAAGCTGCAGTACCAGACCTATTGGCAGGACGTGGAGAGCGGCCCGAGCCCCAACGGCGACGCCCATGTCCGCTGGATCGGCGACTTCTATCGCGACATGTACGCCGCCTATGGCGGCGTCCCCGACCCCGCGAAGGACCCCTCGAACAACGTCGACGGTTGCTACATCAACTATCCCGACACCGACCTCAACCAATATGGTGGTCGCGAGGGGGCGCTCAGACTCTATTACGGCGGCAACCTGCCACGTCTGACCCAGACCAAGGCGGAGTGGGATCCGCTCGACTATTTCCAGAACAACCAATCGATCGTTACGGCGTAATGGCGCGTGCGGCCAGCTGAGCCTGATCGGATGGCGCTTCTCAGCGAGGACTCACGACGATGCCGCGCCGCGGAAACGCGCGAAGAGGCGGCGGCCATTATGGTTGATAGCGGCCTCTGCTTCGTCGGAGAGGCAGTCGAGGCCATCCAGCGCCCCGATATTCTCCGTGATTACGGCCTCCGTAGCCGGCGGAAAATCCGTTCCGAACACAATATGATCGGGACCAGCCAACTCTAGGACGGGCACGAGAGTGGAGGCGCTGCCGGCGATGGCTGTATCAAAATATAGTTTCCCGAGTTGACTGAGAACAGTCTGATGCGTCATCTCAGGTGGATGCGGCACATAGGATACGGTTCCTAGCGAGGCGATGCGGCGGGCAAGTCCTGGCAAGGCACCACCGGCATGCGATAGAATAAAACTAATGGAGTTGAAGCGACCAAGAACGCCGGCGTAAAGCATATCGGTTACTGTACGACAGGTATCAAACGGAAATTCAATGACTGGGCCAGGCCGACCGCAGGCGACACATTCGTAGCAGGCCGGTGCAGCTGGATGAATAAAGACTGTCGCTTGGCGGCGATCAAGCGCCGCGAATACTGGTTCGTATTTGGGATTGCCAAGATAATCGTCAGCATAATTGGACATCATGATGACGCCATCGGCCCCGAGCATATCGAAAGCGAAATCAACTTCAGAAAGGGCCGCCTCAATATCTGTCATGGGCAGAGACGCTAGCAATCCGAACCGCTCCGCGTGCTGCTTCACAATTTGCGCACAATATACGTTAGCGGCGCGCGCAGCAGCTGGCGGAAGGGCGCTTGGAATCGACAGCATCTGTGTTGCAATACCGTGGCGATTCATAAACTCAAGCGCCATTTCAGGCGACCAATTCGCCATCGGTGAAGCCTTGAAGTTATTCGCAGGCGTAGCACCGAGCGGCGCCGCATCAGGCAGCTTAAAATGTGCATGCACGTCAAATCGGCCGGAGATCATATTGCTCACTCTTTCTTACTTCGAGTTGACCAACTCCACATATGGGACTATGTCGCAAACGCAAGAACGCATAATTTTAGGACCAAGTCAGATGGATATGCCTACGGCGTTCGGCGCCGATAGCCGACGGGTGAGTGCAATCCTCGGCCGCGTCGGGGACAAATGGACGATGCTGGTGGTGGTCTCGCTCCGTGATCAACCGCGGCGCTTTAACGACCTCAAGCGCCAGGTTGAAGGCATCTCGCAGCAGATGCTGACGCGAACCCTCAAGACGCTCGAGCGTGACGGCATGGTCGGGCGCACGGTCCGCAGCACGACGCCCCCGCAGGTGGAGTATGCCCTGACCACCCTGGGGAGGTCGCTGACAGAACCCGTTTGCCAGCTCGTGGAGTGGGCGCTCGCGCAGCTGGAAATCGTCGACGAAAACCGGTTGCGATACGACGCGAGCCGCTGAGGCCATTAGGCCAAGCAAACCTGCCTCTCACACCTCAGAATCGATCCTTTGTGATTAGCGTCTCCGACCAGCCGGGAGTTGAGAAGGCATGGCGCTACCTCAGATATGGGAAGCCCGAATTTGCGATGCCTCACAGACCCTTACCTAGATTTTCTGTCCCGCTGCAACTCAAGCCCCGCTTTCGGAGTGTAGACGACCTTCTTCATACCCCGTAATCGCACATCGCGATAAGTGCTCGTCGGTGCCCGGAGTTACGGTGGGAGTTACGGGGAGTTACGGTGACGCTGCA
>JBARNF010001225.1:0-4285 GCA_049802835.1 Bradyrhizobium sp. | reverse complement strand
GATCAATAACATCAACGACCTGGTTGCCTCGAAGGTTGATGCGATCTTGATGTCGCCGCTAGATACGGAAGGTCCCGCACCCGCCGTCGTCAACGCGAACAAGGCGGGCATTCCCGTCTTCATGGTTGCTAGGACGCTTGATAAGCGTTTTGGCAAGATCTGGAAGACGTTCGTCGGCATTCATTTCGACCAGATCGGCAAAGCCAAGGGCGAATGGCTTGTGAAGAACACCAAGCCCGGCAAAGTCGCAATGCTTCCGGGGCCGGCTGGCGCCTTGGTCATGGTCGAGCAGGAGAAGAGCTTCCGGGCCGCCGTCGAGCCAGAGGGTTACAAGGTCGTCTTTTCGCAGAACTCAACGCAAACGCGCGAAAATGGTCTCAAGCTCGCCGAAGACGCTCTAACTGCAAATCCCGATCTCGTTGCGATCTACGCATCGAACGACGATTTGGCGCTTGGCGCGGCACAGGCGGTCAAGGCTGTCGACAAGACCAGCCAGGTCGCAGTGATCGGGCTCAACGGCTCGCCTTCGGCGCTGGCCGCTGTCCACAAGGGCGAGATGGCTGCAACCGTGCTGCTCGACCCGATCGGATGGGGCAAGACCGCAGCGGAAGCAGTCGCGGAGTTTCTGCAGAATGGCAAGGAGCCCGACCCGTTCTTGACGTTCGAGTATCGCATGGTCGGGAAGGCCGACGCCTTCGCCCTGATCCCGCCGCCACTGCGCGAGCGGCTTGGCGTCAGCAAGTAAGCGGCTATCAGGAATGTCTATGCTGCGAGAACCGAGCGTGACACTGTCGGCCACCGAAAGCAATTACCCGAGCCGTCAGCCGCTTCTTCGGGCCCAAGGCTTGTCGCGGAGCTACGGCCCCGTGGCAGCTCTCAACGACGTTTCGATCGACTTCTTCGCCGGCGAAGTACACGCAATCGTCGGCGAGAATGGGGCCGGCAAAACGACGTTGATGCGGCAACTCGCCGGGGAGGAGCAGCCGGATTCCGGTCAGATTCTCTTGGGGGGACGTGTCGTCGAACTGAAGGATCCCGCGACGGCAAAGTCCTGCGGCATCGTTGTCGTGCACCAGCAGTTTCAATTGGTGAACACGATGACGGTTGCTGAGAACATGTTTCTCGGCGATACGCCGATGCGCGCTTCGTTCGGCCCGCTGTCGGTCGTGGATTTCAAGGCGATGACGCAAAACGCCGTCGAGAACCTTGCCCGTTTCGACCTCGGCCATCGCGCTCAGGATACGGTCGGCGCCTTGACGGTCGGCGAGCGCCAACTTGTCGAGATCTCTCGCGCGATGAGGGGTAATGCGCGCCTGTTCATTCTGGACGAGCCGACGGCATCACTCGGGTCGGTAGAGACGCGGGAACTGTTTCGACATGTGGCGGCGTTGCGCGAGGCCGGCGCGGCAATCATTCTCATTGCTCACAACATTGATGAAGTCCTGGAGCTGTCCGACCGCATCTCGGTGTTGCGCAATGGGCGGGTGGTCATGACGGAACATCGTTCGGTGATGAACTATGAATCGATTGTGCGTGCCATGGTCGGCAAGGAACTCGAGCAAGGCTTTCCGAAAGCGCAGACGACTCCAGGCGAAACGATGCTGCGCGTCGACGGCTATGCGAGCCGGATCGATGGAGCAAGCCATGCGATCAATGTCCGCCAGTCGGAGATCGTGGGCATACCGACCTATGTCGGTGCCGCAGTGGATCGTTTGCTCGATGGCATTGCTGGCCTCAACGACGCAAAAGGGTGCCGCATCAACGTCAACGGAAGCGCGTTGCCTGCAGGGCGCGTCGATGCGTCCATTGCGGCTGGCGTTTGCATGATCCCTGGTGATGCGCTGGCCGAGGGCCTGATCCCGAACTTCTCGATCGAAGACAATATCCTTCTGCCAAACCTCAAGAAGTTTCAGCGTGTGGGCGTTGTTTGGCGAAGCAAGCTGCGTACGACGGTCGATGCACTGATACGCGAGCTGGACATTCGGCCCGCCGATCCAACCGCGAATGTGATGAACCTTTCCGGCGGGAACCGGCAAAAAGTCGTCATCGCGAAATGGCTCGCCAGTGGCGCGCGCGTGATGCTGATGAACGATCCGACCAAGGCGGTCGATGTCGGTGCCAAGGCGGAAATCTATCGTCTGCTTGGCAACATCGTTGCCCAGGGGGGGGGCCATTCTGTTGGTGTCGTCAGACATAGATGAACTGGCCGGACTGTCCGATCGGGTCCTGGTCCTGCGCGGCCAAGCTCTTGTCGATGAACTTCAAGAACAACCAATCACCAAAGAACAGATTACGCATGCAATTGTGAGCAGCCGCCACCGCTTAAGCTCGCAGAAGGCGAGGATTTCCACATGAGTCTCCGCGATCTCGAGATCCGCGTAAAGCGTGAACTTAGCTTCGTAAGTTATCCAGAGCGGGACTGGATGCCTCGACGTTCCGAGGCCGACAATCAAGTGTACGATGTGGTGATCGTGGGTGGCGGGCAAAGCGGTCTCGCGGCGGCATTCGGGCTGATCCGTGAGCGGGTCACGAATATTCTCGTGCTCGATCGTAACCCACCCGGTCAGGAAGGACCGTGGACGACCTTCGCACGCATGGTCACGTTGCGAACTCCCAAGATGGTGACGGGTCTCGACTTCGGTATGCCGTCAATCACGGTTCGTGCCTGGTATGAAGCAAGATTCGGCGCGGATGCATGGGAGCAGCTCGAACGCCTACCCCGTGAACTATGGCAGCAATACCTGAACTGGTATCGCCGGGTTCTCGACCTGCCGGTTGAAAACAACACGGATGTGACACTGGTCGCTCCCAGCGGCGATCTTGTCACGCTCACGACCGGCGATGCGCGCGTCTTTCGCGCCCGTAAGGTGATCTTGGCTACCGGCATCGACGGCAGCGGACGGTGGAACGTGCCCGAGTTCGTTTCAGCCGCACTGCCGCCGGATCGCTATGCACATTCGGCGGATGCGATCGACTTTCAGGCACTGGCGGGTAAGCGCGTTGGCGTTCTTGGCAACGGCGCGTCGGCATTCGACAATGCCGCGACAGCTCTAGAGGCCGGCGCAGCACGGGTCGATCTCTGTTTGCGAAAGCCGACCTTTCCGCGCGTCAACGCGCATAAATGGATGGAGTTCTCTGGCTTTCTTGGTCACTACTGGACCCTCTCGGATCTTGAGCGGTGGCGCTTTATGCGGCAGGTGACCTCCATGAGTCAGCCGCCGCCGCCGGATACAATGCGACGGTGCCGCGCGTTTCCGAATTTCAAGATCCATACCGGCGCAGGCTGGCAGAAATTGACGATGCGCGGTGACGATATCGTCGTCGAAACGCCTGCCGGCACGTTTCACTTCGACTTTGTTATCTGCGGCACGGGAATCATCAACGATCCAAAAATACGTCCCGAGCTTGCGGGGATCGCGGAAGATATTGCGCTCTGGAGCGACAAATTCACGCCGCCCACGGAGGAAGCTGACGCGTATTTGGCTCGGACGCCTTATCTCGGGCCGGGCTTCGAATTTATGGGCAGGTCTCCCGAAGGCGGCGCGCGCTTGAAGAATATTCATAACTTCACCTATGGTGCCACGCTGAGCATGGGTTTATCGGCGTCGTCGATCAGTGGCATGAAGTACGGCATTCCACGCCTCGTGACCGCCGTCGTCGGCGGGCTCTTTCGGGCTGATAGCGCTTATCACTTGAGCAGTCTGCAGGCCTACGCCGACGAATTGATCACCCAAGGCGATTTCCCGGACGAGTGTGACTCGGCCGGCGAAGCCGTGGGCAGCCAAGGAGCGGGATGAATGTATCCGGCTAATTTCATCTACCATAGAGCCGAATGCTTTGAGCATGCGTCGTACCTATTGGGTGATCTCGGCGAAGACGCCAAGTTCATCGCGGGCGGACAAACGTTGATCCCGATGATAAAGTTGCGGCTGTTAAAGCCCAGCGCTCTTGTCGATCTGCGCGACATTCCCGATGCCGACGACATCATCGAGACGGACCGCGCAATCGAGATCGGCGCACTCGCGCGCCATGACGCGATTGCTCGATCGGGCGTTGCTGCGCGCCACCTTGTCTTGAAGGATTGCGCGGCTGGTATCGCCGATGTTCAGGTTCGTAACATGGGTACGATCGGCGGGTCGTTAGCCGAGGCCGATCCGAACAGCTGCCTGCCAACTTTGCTTATTGCGTTAGATGCGCGGGTTCGATGCGTCGGTCCGGCGGGTAGTCGCGAGCAGCCGGTGCGTACGCTTCTTGCCGATGCCTACACGCCAGATCTGTCCCAAGG
>JBARNF010001224.1:0-6933 GCA_049802835.1 Bradyrhizobium sp. | reverse complement strand
GTGCCGGGCTTCGCCAGCAGCGGTCCGGTGCTGGCGAGCGAGCTGTCGGCGGCCGAGCGCGACAGGTTGCGCGCCGCGATCATCGCGCGCGGCATCGACTATGTCGGCCAGGAGGTGGTGCGGCTGTCGACCACGCCGGTATGGCAGGACGGCCGGATCGCGCCGCGTCCGTTCGTGCTGCGCGTATTCGCGGCCGCCACGCCCGACGGCTGGACCGTGATGCCCGGGGGCTTCTGCCGCATCGCCGATAAGCTCGATGCGCGCGCGGTGTCGATGGGTGACGGCGCACGCGCCGCAGATGTTTGGGTGGTCGGCGACAAGGCGGTGGCGGCGCGCACGTTGTTGCCGGGCTCCGACAATGTCCGAATCCGCCGCATCGCAGGTGTGCTGCCGAGCCGCGCCGCCGACAATCTGTACTGGCTCGGACGTTATCTGGAGCGCGCCGAGGCCACCTTGCGGCTGATCCGCGTGCTCGCAGCCCAGCATCGCGATCCCGGCAAGGGCTCGCCGGCGCAGCTCAACACGGCCGAGCGCATCCAGCGGCTGCTGCTTGCGTGGGGCGCGGTCGAGCAGACCTCGCGCAGCAAGGGATTTCAGGTGGCGGCCGAGGCCCTGCAGGCCGAGGCGCAGTTCGGCTCGGCGCTGTCGCTGCTTAGATCGGCCCAGCGCACCGCAACCTCGCTGCGCGAGCGGCTGTCGCCTGACGCCTGGCAGGTCATCACCGAGATGCCGGCCTGTCTGGCGCAGGAGGCCGACGACGAGGACGCCGTCGTCAGCCTTGCCGAGCTCACACTGGAGAAGCTCGCGAGCTTCGCCGGGCTTGCCCAGGAGAACATGAACCGCGCCGCCGGCTGGCGCTTCCTCGACATCGGCCGCCGCGCCGAGCGCGCCATCAACACCGCGCGCTTCGCGCGCCAGTTCGGCTATGACGAGGCGACGCCCGAGGATCTCGATGTCCTGCTCACTCTGGTCGACTGCCAGATCACCTATCGCTCGCGCTATCTGATCGGCCCATCCCTGGCGCCGATCCGCGATCTCGTCGTGCTCGACCTGTACAATCCGCGCTCGGTCGCGTTTCAGATCGAGGTGCTGAACGATCACATCGCCAGCCTGCCGGTGCTGAAGGAAAACGGACTCATCGAGCGTCCGCAGCGCCTCGCGGTGTCGCTGCGGGCACGGCTGACGGCCGCGGAGGCTGCCCATCTCGACGGGCGGACCCTGTTCGCGCTGGAGCAGGACCTGCTCAATCTGGCGGAAGCGATCGGCCAGCATTACTTCCCGCACGGTCCCAACGCGACGAGGCCGGAAAAGCTCACAGGCCTCGCGTGATCTACGACATCCGGCATGTCACCACCTATGAGTACGCGAGCGCCGTCAGCTTCGCGCGCTGCTCGCTGCGGCTGGAGCCGCTGAGCGGCGACGGCCAGGAGCTGATTTCCCACAGCGTCGAGATCCGGCCGCGTCCGTCGGAGCGGACCGCGCGACGCGACTTCTTCGGCACGCTCACCGAGAGCATCGTCATCGACACCCAGCATCGCCATTTGCGCATCGACGCGCGCTCGCGGGTGAAGCTGTCGCGGACACCGCCGGAGCGCGACGCGCCGAGCCAGGCCTGGGAGCACGTGCGCGACGACGCCTTCGAGGCCACCAGTCTCGGGCCGTCGTCGCCGATCGGCTACGTCTTCGCCAGCGCGCTGGTGCCGGTGCTGGAGTCGGTGACGGCGTATGCCGCTGCGAGCTTTCCGGCCGACACCGGCATCATCGCCGGCGCGGCCGACCTGATGCGGCGCATCCGCAAGGAGTTCAAATACGATCCGAAGGCGACGGTGATCTCGACGCCGCTGCGCGAGGTGTTCGATCATCGTCATGGCGTCTGCCAGGATTTCGCCCATGTGATGATCGCGGGCCTGCGCGGGCTGGGTTTGCCGGCGGCCTATGTCAGCGGCTATCTGCGCACCATTCCGCCGCAGGGCAAGCCGCGGCTGCAGGGCGCCGATGCCACCCATGCCTGGGTGTCCCTTTGGTGCGGCGAAACGCTGGGCTGGATCGGCTTCGATCCGACCAATGATCTCGTGGTCGGCAACGATCACATCATCCTGGGCCAGGGCCGCGACTTCTCGGATGTCTCGCCGGTCGACGGCATCATCGTCGGCTCGCGCAAACAGAAGCTCGGCGTCGCGGTTGACGTGGTGCGGGTGGAATAGGGCGGGTTCCCGCTGGTGGAACCGACGGAACGATTTGCTGCGTTTGCGCTTGATCCGGCCGAGGGCTTGGGGGCTGACACGTCCCGTACAAGCGATGGAGTGATCGAGATGAAACATGTATCGTTGGTTGTTGGATTGCTGGCCGCTTGCGTCGCGGGCAGCGCATCCGCCGAACCGCTGACCAACCTGACCGGCACTTACCGCTGCATCCAGATGTGCCGCGACGGCATGATCGGCGCGCCCACTTTCGTGACTCAGAACGGCGATTCCGTGAACCTGACCACCGAGACCGGCGAGTCGCTGCGCGCCTGGCCGGATTGGAACGCTCCCTTTAGCCGGCTTTGGATCGATGCGCGCGACGAGAGCGTGGTCTATTCGCCCGACGGCATGCGCATTCAGTTCGACGACGGCCGCGTCTGGCAGCGCGATCTGCCGCCGGCCGTGATCGTGCGCCGCGCGCCGGTGGTTTACGGGCGGTGAGCGTACCTTGATATCGTGAGGCTCGTCCTCGCGAACACGAGGACCGACATACGCGGGTGACATGGAAGCTGCCCGCCTCATACTCCGTGTCGTCCCGGCGAACGCCGGGACCCATAACCACCGGCTGCAGTTGTTACGAGGGGTGGTCACCACGTGTGTGCCTCACATCGGCATTTGTGAGTATGGGTCCCGGGTCGGCGCCGTACCAACGCTTGCGCGTTGGCACGGCTTGCCCGGGACGACAGCGAGTTTGTTCGAGCGTCTCTCCCAACGCCGCGCTGACTGCGTATTTCACTGCTGTCATCGTCCGCGAAGGCGGACGATCCAGTAACCACCGGCAGTGGTGATAGGTCGAGAGGCCACAGGGCACTGGATGCCCCGCCTACGCGGGGCATGACAGCGAGTGTGCGCATGCGTTCTCGCGACATGAGATGTCCGAGCTATGCTGATGAGTTCGCCCCCTGAATAGCAAGAGGGCGCAGGGAATGCCGGGTGAGGGCCTCACCCATGGCCCGCCTGCGAAAAAAATGCAGGCGGCAGGTACCACAGGTAAAGCCGATCAACCGGCATTCCCTGCGCGGTAGTCTGACGGCTTATACGTGGTCTCCCTGGCGCGCCGGGCTTGTTGGCCACCATCCCCAGCGCAATGCGTTCGCATTGCGCCAGGTTGATACCAGCATCGGGGTATCAGGACATCACGACTTCACCGTGCGCATCATGCTGTTCGTCGGCGCGACTGATCACGCTGCAGCACGACACGCCTACCGCTCCCCAGGCTCCACGTTCGTGACGATCGCGATACGCCCCTCTCACGAGCCCGGGATGGCCGGGACAATCGGTCTGATTTGCCCGACGGTGCAAGCCGGACAGTGTGCGACAAACTGGCACGACGGGCAGTTTGCGCATGATGGATATGCGCTGCCGATCGGCCGCAGAGCAGACCGAGGCACAAAGTACGCCGAATTTCGAACGGATGATGGCCCCGAGGGTGAGGGAAAGACACTTGTGCAGCCGGCGCGGTCCTGCTTGGATCGGGACTGCCGGCGCGATCACGAGGTCAACAGCGATGATACCTGGACTATCCGCGACGGCGATCCAGGAGACGACGCTTCCGACGACGTCGCTCATCGACGCTGCGTTGCTGCAGCGATCGGATTACCGCGAGTCGATCGACATCGCGCTCAGCAAGCCGGATCTGTCGGTCGTCGACGTCGTCTTCGCCATTTTCGGCTATCGGCCTGGCTGGATGAAGGCGATGCTCATCCTCCGCAACATGATAGCGTCTCTTTTCGGATTGGACGTGTCGCGCACCCGCGACGTACTGTCGGTGCAGCGCAAGCCGGATTATGTCGAAGGGGAGATGATGTTCGGATGGACGGTCTTCGTCCATACCCCCGGTGAACTCATCGTGGGGCGCGACAACACGCATCTCGATTTCCGCGTGTCCGTTCTGCGCGATGATGCTCCGGGGCATGCTCGCATGGTGGTGTCGACCATATGCGCGGCACACAATGCTTTCGGCATCTCCTATCTGAGAGCGGTGCTACCATTCCATAAACTTGGATTTCGCTGGCTCATCGGACGGGCCCGCGCCTGCGGGCGTCTCTGACCTGGGCTCAACCGGCCCTCGGGTGGAGCAATTGAACCCAAGTTTCAGCACTTCCCCATCTGCAGACAATGCTCGCGGCCTTCGACGTCGGTGCGGAAGGATTCGATGAAGCCGCCCTGGCGCTGGGTGACGAATACGGTCTTGCCGTCGCTGCCGCCGAAGGCGAGGTTGGTGGGCTCCTTGGCCTTGAGCAGGATCTCCCTGACGACGCGGCCGTCCGGCGCCAGCACGGCGATGGCGCCTTTGAGGATGCGGGCGACGAACAAGCGGCCGCTTGCATCGGTCCGCAGGCCGTCGATCGTATTCGGCTCGAAGGTCCTGATCAGTTTGGCTTTCGTGAGCGTCTCGCCCTCGATCGCATAGGACCACACTTCGCCGCTGTTGGATTCGCCGACATAGAGCGTGCGGCCGTCGGGGCCGAGATCGATGCCGTTGGCGGTGCCCATGGCGCGCGGTGCCGTCATGCTTACGCCCTGCATCGAACCGTCAGCAGCCTTCGCGATCCGCCAGATGCGGCCGCTGCGCGCCTTCCAGTTCGGATCGCTCGCATAGATCGTGCCGTCGCGCGCCAGGGTGATGTCGTTGGGCTGGCTCATGTCGTCGGCGTGGAAGACGAGGCGCGGTTCAACAGTGCCGGGAGCGATGGCGAAGATGTTGTGTTTCTTGTAGTCGGCGACGAACATGACGCCGCTGGCGTCGATCCGGATCGCGTTGCCGATGCTGCCGTCGGGCAGTTCGGTGAATTTCTCGGAGGCCGTTGCGTCCGGCGCCAGGCGTCCGATCGTGCCCGGTTTGCCGAGATTGACCACGTACAGATTGCCGTCGCGGTCGACTGCTGGTCCTTCGATGCCGAAGGTGTATTCGCCCGACGGCGTGAGCTGGGTGCTCTCGAACAGCTTTGGCGCAGCCAGGGCAGGGACGGCCGCAAGAGCGAGCATTGCAAGTCCCGCCAAACGCGAGATGCGTAGGGTGGGCAAAGGCGCGATGCGACGCTGCCTCCGCGCGAACGCCGTATACGGCGCGCCGTGCCCACCATCACGAACCCCCGTGCGCGCGGCCGGTGGGCACGCGTCGCCTGCGGCGATCGCTTTGCCCACCCTACGGATCATCGCGCCGTGACGTCCGTCAGAGCGGCACCAGAAACTGCTGTTGGATGTAATAGCCATTGTCGTCCGTGCAGGTGCCGTTGAGATACGTGTCGGCCGGCCGGAAGAAACGGGCGAAGCCGGGCTTATTGACGGCAAGCCTCTCGGTCACCACGACGATCTTGCCGAACGGAATCTCGCCGCATTCGCGGCCGTCGCCGGCGAAGAACTTGCGATGCGGGGGGCCGCCCGGTTTCACCCGCATGCGGGTTCCCGGGACCATGCGCGCAACGAACTCGTCGGCGACATCAAGCGTCCTGGCATAGCCTGGTTCCGTCTTGAGGAGGTTGGCACCGGGCGGCATCTGTCGCTCGGCACCCAATCCGCGCAATCGCTGCCGCAGTCGGCCGGCTTCGGGATCGCCGGGATAGATCCAACCGTCCTGCGCCAGCATGAAACGCAGCACCGCCTTGTCCTTGTTCTGATCCGATTGTGCGGCCTTCAGGCCGAAATCCGAATGGCAGCCGCCGCAATGTTTTTCGATGAGGTCTTTGCGCAGCGTGGTGAGCCGCGTGCGGCTCGCGGCGTCCTCCATCACGAACGTTACAAGCCGGTCGATCAACGCGTCGCTCCTGGTGTCGCAGGGCAGGGGTGCGGGCGCAGCCTCGCTGCTGCGGTCGATGCGGATCACGGTCTGGTTCTTGTCTTCGACGAGCCAGATCGCGCCGTCGTCAGCTGTGGTCATGCCGACCGGGGCGCCCTGCGGGCGGATGCCGTTGACGCGATGCCAGCCCGCGATGATCTCGTCGAACGCCGCCGCCGGAGCCGGACCCGCCGCGGTCTGGAAGGCGCGGGTCGGCTCGGCGGCGCAGCTCACGTGATAGCGCACCGGCGCCGGGCTCACCTTGGGGAAGCCGTGCTCGTCGACCTCATAGGCCAGCAGCCGGCTGCCGGTCGGCCGGTAGCCGTGCAGCCCCACCAGCAGCTTGCCTTTCAATTCGTCGAAGCGCTCGCCGGTGTAGTAGAGCATGCCGAGCGGCGCGCCGTGCGGCGGCAGCAGCGACCAGGGCTGCTTGTAGAGCGCGATCGTATTGCAGAAATTCTTGAACCCCCCCGATTGCAGCACGCGTTTGAATTCCGGGCTCGGCGTCGCGACATCGTAGCAATAGGGCCAGCCATAATGGCGGCCTTGCTCGAGGGCGTTGATCTCCTCATTGGGTGCAAACAGGTCCTGCAGGTCACGCGCGTTCTCGCCCTGCAGGAAGGCGGTGCCGGGATCAGGAAAGCGCGGATGCAGCGCCAGCGCCATCGAGTTGCGCAGGCCGCGGGCGAAGACCTCATGAGGTGGATCGGGATCGCCGGATTTTAGCGTCGGAAAGACGCCGCCCGCTGATGGCGTGAACAGCCAGATCGAGGCGAGCGGGGAAGCGCCTTCGCTGGGCGCGCAGCGGCCCGGCGCCGATGCCAGGCAATTGTCGCTGTGGGAGCCGACATTGACGAACAGGCGTCCGGTGCGGTCGAAGGCAAAGGCCTTCAGCGGGTGCGTACTCTCGGC
>JBARNF010001223.1:0-2289 GCA_049802835.1 Bradyrhizobium sp. | reverse complement strand
CTCAGCCGAAGTCGGATGGGTCCGACGTCGACCGCCGATGACGTGACCGCGCTCGGGTGACCTCGGGTTCGGTTGCGGGCGGAGAGGGAACCTGACGAGAACCGCCATGCCCCTTGCTGCTGCTGCCGCGCTGCGGAGCGCGATCCACGACGCATTGGTCGCCGACGGCGCCCTCGTCTCAGTGTTGGGCGGGCCGCGCGTCTACGACGAGCCGCCGAAGCCCGCCGTCTTCCCCTATGTCACGCTGGGCGAGGCGCGCATCACCGACTGGTCGACATCGAGCGACAGCGGGGAGGAGCATCAGCTCACCTTGCACGCCTGGTCGCGCCAGGGCGGCCATGCGCAGGCGCATCGGATCACCGGGGCGCTGCTGCAGGCGCTCGACGACGCGCCGCTCACGCTCGCGGACCACCGGCTCGTCAATCTGCGCTTCTCCATCGCCGACGTGCGGCGCGAGGCGGACGGGCGCACCTACCACGCCCTGGTGCGCTTCCGCGCGGTGACCGAGCCGATGTGAATATCAAAGCCACACGTAAACGAAGGACCCGACCATGGCTGCCCAGAAAGGCAAGGACCTGCTCGTCAAGATATACGACGGGGCGAGCTTCAACACGGTGGCGGGGCTGCGCACGCGCCGCCTCGCCTTCAACGCCGAGACCGTCGACATCACCCATGCGGAGTCGGCGGACCGCTGGCGCGAGCTCTTGGACGGCGCCGGCGTCAAGCGCGCCGCCGTCACCGGGCGCGGCGTGTTCAAGGACGCCGCCTCCGACGCGCTGATGCGGCAGACCTTCTTCGACGGCGCGATAAAGTCGTTCCAGCTCGTCATTCCCGATTTCGGCACCGTCACCGGGCCGTTCCAGATCTCGAGCCTCGACTTCGCCGGCGAGCACAATGGCGAGGTCACCTACGAGCTCTCGCTCGACTCCGCCGGCGCGATGACGTTTGCGGCGATGTAAATATTTGCCTCTCAGCGGACTTCCCCCATGGCCTACATCCATCCTGCCTGGGTCGAGCATCGGCGCAAGTATTGGATGCGTGAAAACGCGCACCTGTGGATTCGTCCCGACGCCGACCGCTACCTCCGCCCCGACTGGCGCGACCGCAAATATTGGGTCGATCCGCCCGCGCTGCGGGGCCAGGACCGCGCTGCGGCTCGGTCGGATTATGGCGCGAGCGCCGTGACGGAAGCCGCGATGGTGCGAGAGCTGAAGGCATTTCAACGCGAGCTTCATCAACTGCGTTGGCTTTTAGCCGATCTGAAGCTCCATCTTATGCTGCGGCGATTGCAGCGCAAGTACCGCCCCGATCAGCCGCGCGTGCCGGCCGGCAATACCGACGGCGGGCAGTGGACGAGCGAAGGTGGAGGCCAGAACGACTCGCGCGTCATATCGGATGCAACACCCGACATTGCTTGGATCCCGGGCGCGCAATATGCGCAGGGCGGAACGCAAAGGCGTTATTCCGTCGACTTGAAAGAGGAGGACGCGCGCGGCGGGCACACGATCGAAAAGCATGTGGGCAGGACCGACGCAGAGCTGTTGAGTGTCCTCAGGCAGAATTATCATGTCGGCATTGTCTATTATGAATACCAAGATGCTGAAGGGTCCTTCACGTCCCGCGAGTCGGCCAACGAGTTTGTGAACCGCGTTCTGGAGGACAACAAGGCCACTGTTGACCTTGTCGCGAGCGGCAGGAAAGATGGCGCAACGTTAGAACGGCGGTTCGGCTATGTGACGGGCAAGGAGGCGTTTCGGCCCAGCGTCGATTCAGAGCCTTATGTCCGGAACACCTATGCTGTGCGCGTGCGAATACAGCATGATCTGCGTTCCGAGCGGGGTTACAGGGTTCTGACCGCTTTCCCCATCAATTTCCGGAGGAGATAGCGCCATGGACGTCCCCGAGGAATTTCACCAATTGTGCATATCGTTCTATCCGCACAGCCACGAGGAGTATGGGACCCAAGACGGGTGGATTGCCGGCACCCTTGCCTACTTCCGCGGCGACGAGAAGCAAGTCTTGAAGGCGTTCCTGAATGAATTGCTGAGCGGCCGATATTCCGATGCCGAGATTGAGCGGGTGTGGGACGACACAGCGCCGACCTATAACTTTCGTCCAGGAGGACATCGGCTTTTCTTGACCAGGTGTCGAGACCTGCTCGGGTGACAGGATCGCGCGGCAACTCGCCGTCTGTTGCGTTTCGGCAATTTCCACCGATCCGTCTGCACCTCATCCCTCGAGGGAAACAAAGACTCACTGCATCTTTAGAAAGCACAATCATGCCCAATC
>JBARNF010001222.1:0-1624 GCA_049802835.1 Bradyrhizobium sp. | reverse complement strand
ACCTGGGCCCCCGCGGCGAGCAGCCGCGCGCGGGCGGCGACGATGCGCTGGTAGCCGGCAGGCGTGCCCGGCTCGACGATCAGGAGAGTGTCGCCGGTTCTGGCCCACAGCGCATCGATGATGCCCGGGCGTTCGGCATCGGTCAGTTCGCCGATCATGTAGCTGGCGATGACGAGATCGGCGCTTCCTGCGCGATCGAGCAAGGTCCGGGCCGGACCGAGGGCGTAATCGATGCTCGGGGCGCGGCCGGTGTCGACGGCCAACGCCAGCGCCAGCGTGCGCAAGGCTGGATTGGAATCGACTGCGCGGAAGCTCGAAAGGGATGTGAACGCGTCCGCCGCAGCGAAGCTCGCTGTCGCCGGCCCCGCACCGACGTCCAGCAGCGAGGCCGGCGCCAAGTCCGGGCTCACCTGCATCAGGGCATTCAGGCTCGCGGCCACGGCGGCGTAGGTGGCGGGCATGCGCACCACCGCATAGGCAATCGCGTCGGCCTCGCTGGTGATCGTCCCGGAGTTTCCGCCACTGCGATAGCCGGCCGAGATGCGTGCCGCGCGGGCCGCCGCATCCTGTCGCGATTGCCCGTGCAGCCTGGCGTCCAGGGCGGCCTTCAGCGCCGCAGGAAGATCTGGAGCGATCATGGGCACCACGCATCGGTCCGGGGCGCTACGCCAGCGCGGGCCCCGGAATGTGGGCGCAACGTTACGCCACCTGCTGATCGAGGATCTTCACGGCCTCGTCGAGCGCGACCGAGACGAGCTGCGACACGCCACGTTCCGCCATGGTGACGCCGAACAGCCGGTTCATGCGCGCCATGGTGATCGGATTGTGGGTGATGATGATGAAGCGGGTTTCGGTCGATCCCTTCATCTCGTGCAGCAGGTTGCAGAAGCGTTCGACGTTGTGGTCGTCGAGCGGCGCGTCGACCTCGTCCAGCACGCAGATCGGCGAGGGGTTGGTGAGGAACACCGCGAAGATCAGCGCCATCGCCGTCAGCGCCTGCTCGCCGCCCGACAGCAGCGACAGCGTTTGCGGCTTCTTGCCCGGCGGCTTGGCGATGATCTCGAGGCCGGCCTCGAGCTGATCGTCGCTCTCGATCAGATGCAGGGCGGCCTCGCCGCCGCCGAACAGCTCGGTGAACAGACGCTTGAAGTGATCGTTGACGGTCTCGAACGAGGCCTGCAGACGCTCGCGCGCCTCTTTGTTCAGGCTTTGGATGCCCTGGCGCAGCCGCTTGATGGCCTCGACCAGATCGTCGCGCTCGGTGGTCAGCGCGGTGTGCGAGCCTTCGACCTCGGTGAGCTCTTCCTCGGCGCGCAGATTGACGGCGCCGAGCCGCTCGCGATCGCGCCGCAGCTTCTCCAGGCTGTCCTCGATCTCGTGCTGCGGCGGCAGCTGCGTGTCCGGGCCGATCTCGGCCATGGCGGCAACCGCCTGCGGCTCGCATTCGAGCATGTCGTGGATCTCGCGCTCGACATCGCCGACGCGGCGCTTGGCGCTCTCCAGCCGCTCCTCGGCGCGGGCCGCGGCCTCGCGCGACTTCGACAGCGCCTCCAGCGAGGCCTTGGCGGCGCGATCGGTGTCGCCCATCGCGCCCTCGGCTTCGGCCAGCGCGTCGGCAGCGACC
>JBARNF010001221.1:0-6119 GCA_049802835.1 Bradyrhizobium sp. | reverse complement strand
GTCTGACGTATCGCAGTATTAACTAGGATCGTACATCACAAGCAGGCTGCTAGGCGCTTTTCGGCTTGGAGGAAACGCCGCGCTTCTTCGAAGACGCCTTAACCTTCTTCTTTGTAACTTTCATTTGCTCGTGCGGCGCGCCCATGAGTGTTTTTGTACCTTTTAGATCGTCAGATTCCGCCATGGAGCCGGCCATGCCAACTAAACCATTCGCTGGTCCCAAGTTAAAGATTTCACGCGCTGAATGCCACATCAATGAACTTGAGCGTGAAATCTCCGAGTACCTAAAGCACGATCCTTTCGCCGTGCTCCTTGAGCTGAATATCGAAACCGGAAAGAAACAGGTTTCTTGGCGCGGCAGAGAGGATATACCTGAGAGGTTTTCCGCCATCTTTGGCGATGCCGTCCATAATCTCAGGGCCGCGTTGGATATCCTGGCTAACGATGTCGTGGCACTTAGCGGTACGACCCCCAAGAAGGTCTACTTCCCCTTTGGTATGGGCCCCCAGCATTTTGAAGAGCAGTTGCTGGAAAAGATGAAGGGCGCCGCGCCCGATATCCTGGACATTATTCGAAGTTTCAAACCATACCCTGCCGATAAGGGCGGCGATGAGTTCCTGCGCTCCCTCCACGATCTCGACATCCAAGATAAGCACATTGCGTTCATGCGTGCCAACGCGCAGGCCAGCTTCTCCGGGCCACTGAAGCAAGTCGAAAGCACGGACCCTAAAGTCAAACTCAGATTCGTTGAGGATTTTGACGCTGTGAAAACCGTCAAATTCAACGCTGCGGGCTACAAAATTGAACCGAACATAGAGATCCTTGGAAAAGTAGCCAATACACCTTTTGATCTCGTCATAGCTCCTGACCTTCCACTTCAGGGATGGCAGGTATTGAGCGCTCTTGATGGAATGAGAGATGCGGCAAAGCGTGTCGTCGAGGTCCTCGAGACGCACTGCCTCAGGCCGTAGCAGCCCCTGCGTAAAGAGACGGATGGGACCCGAATTCTTCAGGCCCAATCAAATCTAAATCGCCGCCCTGTCGGCAACCTTCATGACCTAAGGCGCTTACTTTTGTCACGTATATAACTCACCTTGCGGGGAGGGGGTGGGGGTCTCCGGGTGATACTCCTTGTGATGAGCGCAAATCTGATCAACAAATACTGGGCAGGTCGAAGCGATCTGGCAGCCGCGCTTCCGCAGCTGTGACGTGCTGGAAAAACAGCGAAGGGTGTACCTCACAAAGTTCGCTGGGTGGCCCCCCACCCCCGACCCCTCCCGGCGTGCCGCCATCGCTTCGCGATGACGGCGTGGGGGAGGGGAGCGCACCGTCATCGGTGCGGCAGGGCGCGTCCCGTTACGGATCTCAGTCGTACAGCACCGCTGCGATCTTCGGGTCGGTGATGTTGGACTTGTCGTACCAGTAGAAGCCGGTGTCGGTGACCTTCGGCAAGGTCTCGCCCTTCAACGCCTTGACCGCGGCGTCCACGGTGCAGCTGCCGATGCCGATCGGGTTCTGCGTGATCGCCCCCGCCATTTCACCTGAGGTGATCGCCGCCTTCTGCTGCTTGCCGGAATCGTAGCCGATCACGACGATCTTCTTCTTCATCTCCTTGACACCGTTCAGCACGCCGATCGCAGATCCCTCGTTGGCGCCGAACATGCCCTTGAGGTTCGGATTGGCCTGCAGGATCGACTTGGTGATTTCGGTCGACTTCAACTGATCGCCGCCGCCATACTGCACGCTGACGATCTTGATGTTCGGATGCTTGTCCTTGATCCGCTTCAGGAAGCCATCGCGACGGTCGATGCCGGTGCGGCTGGTCTGGTCGTGCACGAGCACCGCGACGTCGCCGGAATCCCCGATCATGTCCGCCATCTTGTCCGCGGCGAGGCCGGCCGCGGCGAGGTTGTCGGTGGTGCAGGTCGTCAGCGGAATGTCGCTATCGACGCCGGAATCGAAGGCGATCACCGGGATCTTGGCGGCTTGCGCCTTCTTCAGCAGCGGAATGGCCGCCTTGGAGTCGAGCGCGGCGAAGCCGATCGCCTGCGGCTTCTTGGCGAGCGCAGCCGAGAGCATATCGATCTGCTTGTCGACCATGGCCTCGGTCTCCGGCCCTTCGAAGGTGATCTTGACGTTGGCGGCCTTGGCGGCCTGTTCGGCGCCGACCTTCACGGCCTGCCAGAACTGATGCTGGAAGCCCTTGGAGACGAGGGGGATATAGACATCCTCGGCGCGCGCGCCGGCGGACAATCCCACGGCCATGAGAGCGCCGAGCGCGGCGCCGAAGAGATGTTTGTTCAACATTCTAGTTCCTCCACTAATTGACGATTTTCTCGTTGCGATCGCCGCCCTTGTCAGCAGGCGGCGCTGGTCTTCAGCTGGCTATCTGGACATGAGTGGTCCGCTCGATCTCCTCCCGGGTCAGGCGCGGTTTCGACGCAGCATGTCGGCGTAGACCGCGAGAATGATGATGATCCCCGTGACGACGAACTGCCATTCCTGCGCCACCGACAGGATCCGCAGGCCGTTGGTCAGGACGCTCATGATGAATGCGCCGATGATGGTGCCGAGGATGGTGCCGGTTCCGCCGCTCAGCGACGTCCCGCCGATCACGACGGCGGCGATCGCATCGAGCTCATAGCCCTGGCCGAGCGCGGGCTGCGCGGAATTGATGCGCGAGGCGAGCAGGAGGCCGGCAATGCCGCAGATGGCGCCGCCGAGGCCGTAGATGACGATCTTCCAGCGGTCGACATTGACGCCGGACAGCCGCACCGCCTCCTCGTTGCTGCCGATGGCGAAGGTGTAGCGGCCGAGCGCGGTGCGGTTGAGAACGGCGGCCGCGAGGACCGCCATGATGAACAGGATCAGGGCCGCGTTGGGAATCGGCAAGGCGGGCACAACAGTGCCGAGCAGCGAGTCCTGCGAGATCATCGAGAAATTCTCGGTGTTGCTGAAATAGATCGGCTTGCTGCCGGAGACGACCAGGGCCAGCCCCTTCAGTACCAGCATCATGCCGAGCGTCGCGATGAACGGCGGCACCTTCATCTTGGTGATGACCGTGCCCGACACGGCGCCGCTGAGCGCGCCGGTTAAGATGGCCGCGACGATGCCCGTCCACATCGGCAGCTCCCAATAGGTGAGGAACACGCCCGCCATGACGGCGCAGAAGGTCATCAGCGTGCCGACCGACAGGTCGATGCCGGCGGTGATGATCACGAAGGTCGAGGCGATCGCCAGCACGCCATTCACTGCGGTCGCCTGCAGAATATTGATCATGTTGTCGGTCTGCATGAACGCCGGCGACGCGAAGCTGAAATAGATCAGCAGCAGCACCAGACTCGCGAAGGCCAGCAGCTTCTGCAGCGCCGCAGGTCCGAGCAGCCGGCGCCGCAACGCGGCGACAGTACCGGACCCGCTCGCCGCGATGCCGTCCTTGTGGTCCTTGACCAATGCCGGGTCGCTCATGCCGTCAGCCTGCCTTCACGGTTTCGCGCTGGGTGGCCAGCTGCATGATCCGCTCCTGCGTGGCCTCGTCCGGCGACAATTCGCCGGTGATGCGGCCCTCGCACATCACAACGATGCGGTCGCTCATCCTGATCACCTCCGGAAGCTCCGACGAGATCATCACGATCGCCTTGCCCTGGTCGGCCAGCGACCGCAGCAGCTTGTAGATCTCGCTCTTGGCGCCGATGTCGATGCCGCGGGTCGGCTCGTCGAAGAACAGGATATCGCAATCGCGATCGAGCCATTTGGCGACGACGATCTTCTGCTGGTTGCCGCCGGAGAGCAGGCGGACCTGCTGGGACGTCGACGGCGTGCGGATGTTCAACATCCTGATGAAGCGGCCGGCGGTGCCGCGGATCGCGCCCTTCCTGAGCAGGAAGCTCAATGAAAGGTAGTTCGCGAGATTCGCCATCACGATGTTGGACTCGACGTCCATGCCGGTAGCGAGCCCGAAACGCTTGCGATCCTCGGAGAGATAGCCGATGCCGTTGGCGACCGCATGCGCCGGGGTGCGGATCGTCACTTTCCGGTCATTGACGCGAATCTCGCCGGACGGCGCGGTGTCGGCGCCGAAGATCGCACGCGCGACCTCGGTGCGGCCGGCCCCCATCAGGCCGGCAAAGCCGAGAATTTCGCCCTTGCGCAAGGTGAAGCTGATATCGCGGACCAGCGGCCCGCAGTTCAGCTCGCGCACCTCGAGCGCGATCTCGCCGGCGGGCGCCGTGCCCGCCACGCGCGCGTCGCTCAGGCTGCGCCCGACCATCATGCCGATGATGGTCTCGATCGTGGTATCAGCGGTCGGCACCGTCGCGACATATTCGCCGTCGCGCAGCACGGTGACGCGATCGGCGATCTGCATCAGCTCGTCCATCTTGTGGGAAATGTAGACGATGCCCACCCCGCGCGCCTTGAGCTCGCGGATCATCTTGAACAGCTCGGCGATCTCCCGATTGTTCAGCGCCGCGGTCGGTTCGTCCATGATGAGGACGCGCGAGTTGAACGACAGCGCCTTGGCGATCTCCACCATCTGCTGCCTGGCCACCGTCAGTCCGCCGACGATCGTGCGCGGGTCGATCGACAGATTGAGATGCGCGAGCAATTCGGCGGCCTGGCGGTTGAGCCTGTCCTCGTCGAGCAGCAGCCCGAAGGCCTTGCGGGGCTCGCGTCCGATGAAGATGTTCTGCGCCACCGTGAGGTGGTTCATCAGTTGGAGTTCCTGATGAATGATCCCGATGCCGGCGGCCTGCGCCTCGCGCGGGCTCGGAAAATCGACGCTCACGCCGTCATAGAGGATGTCGCCGCTGTCCTTCCGGTAGACGCCGGCCAGGATCTTCATCAAGGTCGATTTGCCGGCGCCGTTCTCGCCCATCACGGCATGAACCTCGCCTGCGAGCAGTTCGAAGCGCACATTGTGCAGCGCCCGGACGCCGGGAAAGCTCTTGCACAGCCGTTGCACGGAAATCAGCGGCGCAGTCATGCGTCACCGCGGGCCGCAGGGTATGTCGCGGGCCGGCACCGCGGCGTCATCGCGATGAGATTGCCCTCGACGACGCGCATCGCGAGCGACATACCGCATCGCGGTCGTGGTCACATCCGTCCTCCCCGACCCCCGCATCGTCTTCGACGCCTGCGTACCTGCGTCCATTTCCAGAATGGCGCGGCTTTGGGGGCAGGCTATTCATCCGGGCATGAAAGTCCATAGGTAATATAGACCGGTCCGGGTGAGAGACGGAGAGAGGGCGACCGCAAAGCGCTCGGCAAGAACCCATTCATGCTTGCGACGCGCCATCGGACGTTGCAGCCCATGACGCCCATGCGAGCACGACGTCCTTGTCAGTGGATTTCAAGCGATCTCGACGACGGCGGTGAGCCCCCCTCCCCGCAAGGGAGAGGGGAGCGCAGCGTCAACGTGGCAATATCTCGGCTCCGACGAGCGACTACGCCGTGAGCTTCTCCAGTTCCTTGATGATCGCCTCGCCCATCTGCGTGGTCGAGGCGGGCGTCGAGCCCTCCGCTTTGATGTCGGCGGTGCGCAGGCCGCTCGCCAGCACCGCGGCGATGGCGGCGTCGAGCTTGTCGGCGAGCGTGCCCATGTCGAACGAGTAGCGCAGCGCCATGCCGAACGAGGTCAGCATGGCGATCGGGTTGGCGAGACCCTTGCCCGCAATGTCGGGCGCCGAGCCGTGCACCGGCTCGTACAGCGCGCGGCGCTTGTGGGTCTTGGCGTCGACCTCGCCGAGCGAGGCCGAGGGCAGCATGCCGAGCGAGCCGGTCAGCATCGCCGCGATGTCCGACAGCATGTCGCCGAACAGATTGTCGGTGACGATGACGTCGAACATCTTCGGATATTTCACCAGGTTCATGCCACCGGAATCGGCGAGCTGGTGCTCGAGCGTGACGTCCTTGTATTCGCGCGCATGCACGGCGGTAACGACCTCGTTCCAGAGCACGCCCGACTTCATGACGTTGCGCTTCTCCATCGACGTCACCTTGTTGCGGCGCTTGCGCGCCAGATCAAAGGCGACGCGGGCGATGCGCTCGATCTCATAGGTGTCGTAGACCTGGGTATCGACGGCGCGCTTCTGGCCGTTGCCGAGATCGGTGATGGTCTT
>JBARNF010001220.1:0-2758 GCA_049802835.1 Bradyrhizobium sp. | reverse complement strand
GGCTCGGTCCATGTTCTCCATGCCACCGGCAACCGCGCTGTCGATCAGGCCGAGCATCACCTCCTGTGCCGCATTCGCAATTGCCTGCGCACCTGAACCACAGACGCGATTGACCGTCATTGCCGGAACATCCACCGGAATGCCGCCGTGGATGGCCGCCTGCCGGGCCGGGTTCATTTTGTTGCCAGCCTGAATCACGTTGCCCATGACAACCGTGTCGATATCGCCGGGCGACAGTTTTGCGCGCTCAAGCGTCGCGCGGACCGCCACGGCACCAAGATCGACCGCCGCCATATCTTTCAGTGCACCGCCGTATGTGCCGATGGCGGTGCGCACGGGCGAGCAGATTACGACTTCCTTATTGGCCATGGGTCATCTCCTCATTTCTGGCGTGCAGCGCTTTGCGATAGGGGCACCTCCTAAAATCCAATAACAACGCTCATGGCGTGCGTTGTTGCGATGGATCAATAGACGAGGTTACGACCGGCCTGCAATGCATTGAAACACGGGACGGCAAAGGTCTGTTCGTGGTCCTTAGCGACATACTGCGCCGCCGCGCGAGCTTGATCGCTAACGGGCAAAGCGGACGTAGCCTTCGTCGCGTCACGCCATCGGGTTTATGGGTACACGGCCTGGCCATGAGCGTTACCGCGCAATCATCAACTGAACCACGACCAGCGCGATCCGTAAGGCTGTTCCTGTGCGGCGACGTCATGACGGGACGAGGCATTGATCAGGTGCTGCCTCATTCCTGCGACCCCACGCTTCACGAAAACTACGTCGCCTCGGCAAAGGATTATGTTGGTTTGGCCGAGCAAGCGAATGGCCCAATTCCCCGAAGCGCCCAACCTTCGTACGTCTGGGGCGCTGCGCTCGATGAACTGAGCCGAATGCAGCCGGACGCCCGTATCATCAACCTGGAAACGGCCATTACCCGTAGCGACGACTACGCCCGAAAGGGCATTAATTACCGCATGAGTCCGGAGAATGCCGATTGCCTCTCTGCCGCAGGAATCGACTGCTGTGTGCTCGCCAATAATCATGTCCTCGATTGGGGACGGAGCGGTCTGTTGCAGACGTTAACGACGCTGGAACATCTGAAGATCAAGGCTGCCGGCGCAGGTCTGAATGCCTTCGAGGCCGCGGCACCGGCTGTGCTCGACCTTGCCGGCAAGCCGCGGGTACTTGTCTTTTCCTTCGGCGCTGTGACGAGCGGCATTCCCCGCAGTTGGGCCGCCACAACGGATATTCCCGGTGTCAACCTCCTGACGCAGCTCTCCGAGGCGGCCGCGCAACGCGCCACGGAATACATCGTCAGCATCAAGCAACCGGGCGATCTGGCCATTGTCTCCCTTCATTGGGGATCGAACTGGGGCTACGAAATCCCCGAAGAGCAACAGCGCTTCGCACGCACGCTCATCGACCGGGCGAATGTGTCGATCATTCATGGCCATTCATCGCATCATGCCAAGGCCGTCGAGGTCTACCATAAGCGGCTCATTCTCTATGGCTGTGGCGATTTCCTCAATGATTATGAAGGAATCCGCGGATACGAAGAGTATCGCAGCGATCTGGCGCTCATGTATTTCGTGGATATCGAGCCGACGACCGGAAATCTTGCCGCGTTCGAGATCATCCCTCTTCGAATCAGGAAGTTCCGGCTCGAGCACCCTTCGAGGCAGGACATCGAATGGATGCACCAGACGCTCCGGCGGGAATGCCTGCAGTTCGAGACCGGCATCGTACTCGATCCGGGCGGCCGGCTCGTACCTTCCTGTCCGATGTCCAGTCGACCCGCCACCTGACGCCTCTGGCGAGTTCGTCTCCTTCGGTGAAGTCCGTGCCTGGCACGGTGGCAGAACAGCCTCGCTTCGCCGGAGCATTCTGCTGCGGGATGGCGTCGCCGCCGGCCAAACTTGATCCAGGTCAAAGGCCTTCGTCGATTCCGGCGCTTGAATAATTTTCTGCTGTGTGGAGGCAAGATTGGCGAAATACGGCAGTGAACCGTTTACGGGCGGGGATCTGCTCATGTGATGAACCAGTCTGCTGATGAAGCATAGCGGAAGGGCCCGCTGCTATCCTGTCCGAGTACCCCGGAGGAGACTTCGGTCCGACGGATAGGAGGCGCGGGCCCTGCGCTTTGTGAAATCCCAATGCTTGCTGCTCGCTTCGGACCCAAGCTTTCGGACCAACCAAACGAGCGACAACAGGGACGGAGGATATCCGCATGGAACCTTTTCCCGTAGATATCGATCCCAAGCAGATTGTTCGCTGGGTCATTGCCGAGCATCGGATCACTCCCTCGTCGCTGAAGACCGTCGCACGCCGCACAACCGAGGAGCGCCAAATCCCGGCTCGCCCGGAACTTCATCTGGGCGATGAGGAGCGCGAGGACCTCAGCGAAATCGCCACCGTTGCAACCCTGGAGATCGCGCCCGCCCATCCGTCCGATGGCTGGCTGATGACCATTGTCGTTGAAGACGAGATCGGTCCGCGCGGGCCCGGCAGGGGCACGATGGTGGAGAATGACCAGCCAATCGACCTTGAAACCTTCAACAGCCAATTCATTCGCCCGGAGCGGGGAATGGCGACAGTCGTCGCCAAGACAGACGATGCCGCGGCCACGGCCCGTCTATCCGCCTTGCTCGCTTCGATCGAGAGCGACCGGCACGGCCCCGGCGTTGTCAAGCAAGAGCAAGCAAAATGAACGAAGCCTTCGTACTGGCTTCGTTGTTTGGATCTGAGTATCGGCAGAGGC
>JBARNF010001219.1:0-1501 GCA_049802835.1 Bradyrhizobium sp. | reverse complement strand
TCCTCGGCGGCGGTGATCGGCATCGCGGTCGGGCTGATGCTGGCGCGCTTCTGGTTCCTCGACGTCGCGCTCGGGGTCTACATCACCTTCCTCTACTCGACGCCGAGCGTGGCGCTGGTGCCGCTGATCGTCCTGTGGGCCGGCTTCGAGACCACCGCCAAGGTGATCATCCTGTTCCTGTTCGCCTTCTTCCCCATGGCGATCAACACCTATCAGGGGGTGAAGAACGTCGACCCGCGGCTGATCGAGGTCGGGCGCGCCTTCCGCTGCAGCGAGGGCCAGCTCTGGGCCAACATCGTGCTGCCGGGCGCGCTGCCCTTCATCGTGACGGGCCTGCGGCTCGCGGTCGGGCGCGGCCTGATCGGCATGGTGCTGGCCGACCTCTACACCGCCATCTCCGGCATCGGCTATCTGATCGTGCGCACCGCGTCGACGTACCAGGTCGACAAGATGTTCGTGCCGATCGTGACGCTGGGGCTGCTGGGCGTGACGCTGACGGCGCTGCTGCGCCTGCTGGAGCTGAAAGTGGCGCCGTGGACCGCGGCGGGGGAGCAGGATTGAGGGGTGGGCAAGTAGCAAGTAGCGGGAATCTTGTTTCGGATTGAATAGCCGGTCCCGGATTTCGCTCCGCTCAATCGGGGCTACGTTGCCTCTGCGCCAGAATCGCCTTGGCCGCCGCCACCGTCGCCACAACAGACGTCTGCGATGTGGTCCACACGATCGGCCAATCGATCTCGCGATAACCGTGCGTGAGACGGTCTCTCATTCTCGCCGCCGCCTTCAGTTTGAGGTCGGGATGGCGCGAATCGAAATCCGGGTCAGCCTTGAGAATCTCCTTTGCGGCCTCGCCGATCGCCTCGATGCATTTCGTGGTGGCATGTTGGGTTTTCTCGTCGGCCATGAATTGGCTCTGAGTCATATCCTGGATGTGACGCGCGAGCGCCTCGCCCCATTGCAAGATATCGCGCAGCCTTTCCTCCGTCGTGTCCGGCTTCGCCGCCATCATATCGCTTGGAGATCCGGGGCCACGCGTTGCGCCACGTCGGGCGCCAGCTCCCCGGGCGTGCGGACGTCGACCCGGCAGCCCAGAATGCTTTCGATCTCCATTTCGAGCTCGGCGAGGTCGTAGAGCGTCGTCTGCGGGAGCGGATCGACCAGAATATCGACGTCGCTGTCCTGACGATCGTCGCCGCGTGCCGATGACCCGAAAAGCCGGGGATTGCGCACCGGATAGCGCGAGATCGCTTCCTTCACGCGGTCGATGTGCCGCCGCACCAATGTGGAAGGTCTCATGGCGTCGCTCGTTCAGCCGGCCTGCATGATATCACGCTGCGCCAGGTGTGTCCTATGGGCGCTGCACCGCGCCGCCCCCCTTGCCCCCGCCTCCTCCGCCCCTACAATGCCGCCTCTTCTCGCGCGGGCTCCTCGGTCGGCGCGATGCAATGAAAGTCCCGGGAGGAAATTTCATGATCAGGCGTTCCCTGCTGCTGGCGGCGCTGCT
>JBARNF010001218.1:0-1513 GCA_049802835.1 Bradyrhizobium sp. | reverse complement strand
GACGACCACCCGTTGGTGATCTGAAACGTTTTCGGGGCATGCGCCGTCCACGGGCCGGCGATCTGGTGGGTATGGGCGCCGACGTCGAAGCAGAGAATGCCCTCGCGCGGAAGCGCGCGCCGGACCGCGTCGATGGCCGCATGGGCGGCGAAGGCCGTGCTCGACGGGCGCAGCGCCGCCTGGAATGTACGGCAATGGTCGGCGATCGCGGCGGCGTGCCAGGCATTGCTGGCGGGCGCAAGCGATATCAGCAGTTCCAGCGTCGCATCGAGATCGCCGGTCTCCTGATGGACGAGCTTCACCGATGGCGCGATGTCGACCGGATCGATGTCGAGCTGCAGCAGCGGTCGCTCGCCGATCCACGCCTCATATTCGACCTCGATCGTGTCATAGCCGACGCCGACGATCAGGTCGGCCGATTGCAGGAAGCCACGCTGGACTTGCCGGCAGGCCCGCTCGATGCAGCCGATCGAGAGCGCAAGATTCTCGTCGATCATGCCCTTGGCCATGGTCGTGGTGGCGAAGGGAAGTGTGTGGCGATCGACGAACTGGCTCAGCAGGCGCGGATCACGCAGGCGCATGGCCGTCGCGCCGAGCACGGCGACCGGATTACTGGCGGCCCGGATCAGCTCGCCGGCCCGCCGCATATCGGCATCGGAGGCGGGCGGAATGCGGTGAGGTTCGGGAAGAACGGGAGCGGCCTCGCGCGCCGGCGCCAGGCTGACGTCCTCCGGCAGGTCGAGATGGACGGGCCCCTGCGGCTCGCTCATGGCGAGCGTCACCGCCCGCGCCACCGTCGCGGCGACCGACCCGGATTCCAGCCGCATGCTCGCCTTGGTGATGGGGGCGAACAGCTTGTGGTGATCGATCCACATCTGGATGCGGCGGCCGAGCTGGGCGGTGTTCAGATTGCAGGTGATGGCGATCATGGGCGAGCGGTCGAGAAAGGCGCAGCCGACGCCGGTTGCCAGATTGGTGGCGCCGGGACCGAGCGTGGCGATGCACAGCCCCGGGACCCCGGACATGCGGCCGGTCACGTCGGCGGCGAAGCCGGCCGAGCCTTCATGCGCGGTCAGGATGAATTCGACGCCGCCCGCGCGCATGGCCTCCATCAGCGGCAGGACGTTGCCGGACGGAACGCCGAAGCCGCGCCTGACGCCGGCGGCTCTGAGGGTGGCGACGATGAGGTCGGCGTTGTTCATGCGGCAATCGCTGCGGCGGTTGGGATCGTAGAATCGCGCTCGGTTCTAGCATCGAACCGGCCGGCAGTTCGATGGCGAATGCGTCGCAGCCGCTTTACGCCGGCGGACAGGCCGCCGCCCCGCGCAGGCCGTCGATCGATCCCCCTTTTGCGCCGCGTCAAAGTCCGTGCACAACGCGCGTGCTGATCTCGGGCGAAGGCAACGACGGAACAGGCCGACATGCGCGCAAAAAGAAGACATCTGGCGATCTGCGTTGTGGCCGCGATTTCGGCGGCGGCGGCGGGCGGCATGACGGCAAGCGTCGCGCAGAC
>JBARNF010001217.1:0-3331 GCA_049802835.1 Bradyrhizobium sp. | reverse complement strand
GGCGCGGCCGAATCCTGGCCGATCTCGACGATGCCGCGGCGGATCGCGCGTGTGCGCGTGAAGTGATCGAACAGCGCCTGGCCGTCGCCGCGCCGGATCGCCCGCGTCAGCTTCGACAGATCCTCGGTGAAGGTGCCGAGCATGTCGAGCACCGCATCCTTGTTGCTCAGGAACACGTCGCGCCACATCGTCGGGTCGGAGGCCGCAATGCGGGTGAAATCGCGAAAGCCGCCGGCGGAGAACTTGATCACTTCCGACTCCGTCACCTGCGCGAGCTCGTCGGCGGTGCCGACGATCGTGTAGGCGATCAGATGCGGCAGATGGCTGGTGATCGCGAGCACGCGGTCGTGATGATCCGGCGTCATGATCTCGACCTTGGCGCCGAGCGCGGTCCAGAACGCGCGCAGCCGCTCGATCGCATCGGCATCAACGCCGTCCGGCGGCGTGAGAATGCACCAGCGGTTGATGAACAGCTCGGCGAACCCGGAGTCGGGACCCGAATTCTCGGTGCCGGCCACCGGATGCGCCGGCACGAAATGAACGCTGGCCGGCAGATACGGCGCCATGTCTCGCACGATCGCGCCCTTCACCGAGCCGACGTCGGAGACGATTGCTCCCGGCTTCAGATGTGGCGCGATCTCCTCGGCGACGGGGCCGCAGGCCCCGACGGGAATGCAGAGGATGACGAGATCGGCATCCTTCACCGCGTCCGCATTGCTTTCGATGACGCGGTCGACGATGCCGAGCTCGGCGACGCGCATGCGCGTCTTCTCCGAGCGCGCCGTGGTCACGATCTCGCCGGCCAGGCCGTGCTGGCGCGCGGCGCGCGCGATCGAGCCGCCGATCAGCCCGAAGCCGATCAGCGCGATGCGTTGAAAACCTGCGGCGCTCGTCACTTCGGCCCCATGAAGTCGCTGAGCGCATCGACCACGAGCCGGTTGGCTTCCTCGGTGCCGATCGTCAGGCGCAGCGCGTTCGGTAGCTTGTAGTTGGCGAGCGCGCGCAGCACGAGGCCGCGCCGCGTCAGGAACTCGTCGGCCTCGACCGCGGTCCGGCCCTTCCCAGTCGGGAAGTGGATCATGATGAAGTTGGTCACGCTCGGCGTCACCTTGAGCCCGAGCTTGCCGATCTCCTCGGTGAGCCAGTTGCGCCAGGTCTCGGTGTGCGTCTTCGACATCTGCTGATGCGCGGTGTCCTCGATCGCAGCCACGGCCGCGAGCATCGCCGGCGTCGAGACGTTGAACGGTCCGCGGATGCGGTTGATGGCATCGACGATGTGCGCCGGGCCGAACATCCAGCCGACCCGCAGCGCCGCCAGCCCGTGGATCTTGGAAAAAGTGTGGGTGACGACCGTGTTCTCGGTGGTCGCCACCAGCTCGATGCCGAACTCGTAGTCGTTGCGCGAGACGTAGTCCGCATAGGCGGCGTCGAGCACCAGCACGACATGCGAGGGCAGGCCGGCGCGCAGCCGCTTGACCTCGTCGAACGGGATGTAGGTGCCGGTCGGGTTGTTCGGGTTGGCGAGCCACACCAGCTTGGTGCGCGGCGTCACCGCGGCGAGGATCGCGTCGACGTCGGTGCGATACTCGGTCTCGGAGGCGATGACGCTCTTGGCGCCGCAGCCCAGAGTCGCGATCGGATAGACGAGAAAACCGTGCGTGGTCGAGATCGCCTCATCGCCCTGGCCCAGGAAAGTGTGCGCCAGCAGATTGAGGATCTCGTCCGAGCCGGCGCCGCAGACGATGCGGTCAGGATCGAGGCCGAAAGTGCGGCCGATCGCTTCGCGCAGCACCCGCGAGGTGCCTTCGGGATAATCCTCCAGATGCGTTGCCACGCTCCTGAACGCCTCGATCGCCTTGGGCGAGGGACCGAACGGGGTCTCGTTGGCCGACAGCTTGAACACCTTGCGGCCCGGCTCCGGCTTCGGGCTCTTGCCGGGTGTGTAGGGCGCAATATCGAGGATGCCGGGGTTCGGCACGGGGCGGGACATCGTCAACTCCGGAAAAGTCTCTCGGGACGGGCGCAAGGCGCCTCAGCTGGGAACCGTATAGCGTTTTGCATGGCCGCCGACGAGGGCCGTCGAGCGCACCGAGGCGCCCGCGGCGATCAAGGCTGCCCTGATTTTTTCGAGGTTCGACGGTGCCTCGATCGACACCAGCAGCGCGGCACTGTCGAAGGCGGTATCGGGCACCGCGACGACGTCGGCAAGCGGCGACAGCGCGCGGGCGATGTGCGCATTCCAGCCGGACACGCGGATGCTCCAGGTCTCGACCTCCAGCACCAACGCGTCATCGGCAACGCGCGACACCGCGAACACCGGCAACGCAGCCGGATGATCGGCGCGCTCGATGAAGGGCAGTCGCGCGATGATCTTGGGCGCGCCCGCCGGCTCGAGGGTGATCCACCATGGCCCATGGCCCGAGGTCGCCGACACCAGCGCCAGATCGCCTTTCGAGCGCGCCACGGCTTCGACCGCGGCCTGTGCGCTGAAATGCGCGACGTAAGGCACCACGAAGCCGAAATGGAACCGGGCGGAATCGCGCATCGCGGACTCGCCGGCGGACACATCCGCGTGAACCGAGAACGGCGCCTGCACGTAGGTGAAGGTCGAGACGATGACCCGCCAGATGCCCTCGACGGTGTCGAGCGGCAGGATGCCGCGATGGCGCTGCACCAGGCGCCGCATCATGTCGGCCTCGCGCGCGGGCCGGAACGCGGAGCCGACCTCCTGGGTCTTCTTGACCTTGATCAGCCGGTCGATGATGTCGGCCCGCTGCATCAGCAACTGATGGACCTGTTCATCGATCGCGTCGATCTCCTTGCGCAATTCGGCGAGCGAGGGCGGGGCAGGCGGCGGGTTCGACATCGGAGTACAACTCTTTGCTGGTCCCGCAACACGGCGCGCGGCTGGGCGGAACAGCGTCGTTCTGTCTGAAGCGGAAGACCCGCGCAACAGCAAGTTTAGCTCGTGGTGGCCGGGGCTTGGCGCCGCTGCAGCCGCGGAGCGCCCGGTCGGCGGTCAACCCCAGCTTGCCTTGACGCCGAGCGCCCGCGGGACTAGTTTCTGCCCGTTCCGTGGTCATTTGAGCCGGCCGGCTTGCAGCCACGTTAAAGAATTCGCTAAACAGGCCGGGGACGTTATCGATCCCGGCCGAACCCCAGTTCAGGCCGGGTTTTTCATGGCCTGATGAGTCACGTGGTTCGGGAGCCCTTGCCGGATGGCCGGGGTGAGAGACATGACAGGCCTGACGCCAAAGTCCACGTCCGCGCTGCGCACGATCGCGCCGGAAGAGCGCTCGCACGAGGTCGATCATCCGAGCTCGCTGGTCGC
>JBARNF010001216.1:0-4386 GCA_049802835.1 Bradyrhizobium sp. | reverse complement strand
GCCTGGAGGCGTGGCTCCAGGACCACGCGATCGAAGCCGTGATCGATGCGACCCATCCCTACGCCGACCAGATCTCGCGGCATGCCGTTGCGGCGTGTCGCGCGGTCTCGGTGCCGCTGGCATCGATCCAGCGCGCCGCATGGCAGCGCCAGGATGGCGATCGCTGGATCGACGTCGCGAGTCCGCAAGCAGCAGTCGCCGCGCTCGGGCCGGAGGCTGCGTGCGTCTTCCTCAGTCTCGGTCGGCTGGAGCTCGCGGCCTTCGCCGCAGCCCCACAGCATCACTACATCGCACGCACGATCGATCCGCCCGGTGACATCCCATTGCCGCCCGACATTCGCTTCGTCTACGATCGCGGACCGTTCGATGAGGTGAAAGAGAACGCCTTCCTCGCACAGGAGCGCATCGCCTTCGTGGTCTCGAAGAACTCCGGTGGCAGCGCGACCTACCCGAAGATCGCGGCGGCGCGGCGGCTGACCCTTCCTGTCGTGATGATCGCGCGACCGGAGAAGCCGTCCGGCATCGCACTGGACAGCCCCCGATCCGCATTGCAATGGCTCGAGGCGCAACTCGCTCATCTGCCGCCCTCGACGTCGCGGCGCAAGGTGTAGACGAAAGGTGCCTTCCCCTCGCGCGCGATTAGGCGCGTCGCCGACGATCCGATCAGCACGAGCGTGCGCATGTCGGCCTGGCCCGGATCGACCTCGCCCAGCGTGGTGATGATCTTCCTGACCTCGCCGCTGCCGGCGGCACGCACCATCACGACCACGGTCGACGGCGGCTTGGTCTCGCGCAGCAGCGCGAAGGCCTCGCCGAGCTGATGCGGCCGCGCCTTCGAGAGCGGATTGTACAGCGCGATGACGAAGTCGGCCCGAGCTGCCGCCTCCAGCCGGCGGCTGATCGTCGTCCAGCTCTTGAGATTGTCGGAGAGCGAGATCGCACAGAAATCGCCGCCGAGCGGCGCCCCGACCTCCGCTGCAGCAGCCAGCATCGCGGTGACACCCGGCTCGACGCGAATGTCCAGCGCGCGCCATTCCGACGGCCCCGTCTCGACCGCTTCGAACACCGCAGCAGCCATCGCGAACACGCCGGGATCGCCGCCGGAGATCACCGCGACCTGCCTTCCATGGCTCGCAAGCTGCAGCGCATGCCGGGCGCGATCGAGCTCGACACGATTGTCGCTGGCGTGGCGGATCTGTCCCGGATGGCTCGTGGTGACCCTGTCGAGATAAGGTCCATAGCCGACCAGATCGGTCGCGTCAGCGATCGCGGTTGATGCCGCCGGCGTCATCAGCTCGGGTCGTCCCGGGCCGACGCCCACGATGGTGAGCGTGCCCGTCACAGCTGCCGCCCCTGGCCGGGGATGAGGATCATCGAGAAATACGGCCCGCGGTCCTGCTCCACCTCGGCCAATGGCGCAACGCGTTGCGCCTCCATGGTCCCGCGCTCGACATAGACCGCGCGCTCGAGCAATCCGGCACTGATGATCGCGCGCTTCACCTTGGTCAGATTGCGTCCGAGCTTCATGATCACGGCCGCCTCACAGCGCGTCAGCCGATCTTGCAGGATGTCCTCCGGTAACGTGCCCGGCAGCACGGAGAGGATGTCATCGCCCCAGGTGATCGGCACATTGGCCTTGGTCCAGCAGCCGGACATGCCGGTCACGCCAGGAACGACCTCGACCGGATGCTCGCGCTCGAGCCGCCGCCACATGTGCATGAACGAGCCATAGAAGAACGGATCGCCCTCGGACAGCAGGCCGACCGATCGCCCCGCCGCCAGGTGCGTCGCGATGCTGTCGGAGGCGCGACGATAGAAATCGGTGATCTGCGCCTGATACGACGGGTCGGCGACCGGCACCTCCTCAGTGACGGGATATTCCAGCCGCAGCTCATGGCGCCCGGCGTCCATCAACGGCGCCACGATCCGCCGCGCATTGCCTTCGATGCCGCGCTTGGCGAAGAAGGCGACGACATCGACGGAACGGATCAGGCCGGCCGCGCGCAAAGTGAGGTAACGGATATCGCCCGGACCGACGCCGATGCCGTACAGCGTTCCGCCGCTCGCCGAGCCCGCGATGGTGTCGAGCAGGCTCATTCGGCATCGCTCGCGATGGCATTCACGGCGGCAACCGCCATGGCGCTGCCGCCCTTGCGCCCCTTCACGATCAAATAGGGGACGCGGCCATCGGCCGCGAGCGCTTCCTTGGACTCCCGCGCGCCGACGAAGCCCACCGCCGTTCCGATCACGGCGGCCGGCTGCGGCGCGCCCTGATCGAGCATGTCGAGCAGATGAAACAGCGAGGTCGGCGCATTGCCGATCGCGACCAGCGCACCGCCGAGATGCGGCCGCCACAGTTCGAGCGCCGCAGCCGACCGGGTCGTGCCGAGCTGCGCCGCGAGCGCAGGCACCGTGGAATCGTCGAGCGTGCAGATGATCTCGTTGCCTGCCGGCAGCCGGGCGCGCGTGATGCCCTGCGCCACCATCTTGGCGTCGCACAGGATCGGCGCGCCGCGATCGAGCGCAGCGCGTGCCGCGGCGGCGAACTGATCGGACATCTCGATGTCGGAGGTGATCTCGACCATGCCGCAGGCGTGGACGATGCGCACCGCGATCTTCTCTTCGAGCCCGTGAAAGCGCGACAGATCGGCCTCGGCGCGGATCGTCGCAAACGAGCGACGATAGATCTCCGCGCCGTCCTTGATGTAGTCGCGCAGGTCAGACATGGGCCTTCTCTCTCGCTTCAAACAGCCCATTTCCCGTTGCGTCGAGGCCTGCCGGATCGAGGGTGCCACCGGGCTCGCTCTTGACGGTGCCGTTACGGACGATGCGGTACGCATCGCCATCGCCGACCAGCACCAGGTTGGCGGGTGCCGAGCGCGCACATCCCTTGGCGCAGCCGGAGACATGCAGCGTGCCGGTGAACCGCTCGCGAGCCATTGCGCCGGCCAACAGTCGGGCATGCTCCCGCGTTGCCAGCGCGGTCGACGGACAGCAGCCGACGCCCGAGCACGCGTCGATGCGCATCAACGGATCCGTGTCGTCGACAATCAGGCCGAGGTGAGCCGCATCCGCAACGAGACGATCTGCGATCGCACGGTTCGCGGCGACGTAGAACGTACGCCACGGCGACATGCGGACATCGGAGATGTGGTGCGCCGCGAGCAAAGCGGCCAGCCGCGCCAGCGTCTCGCTGTCGGCGCGGCCGAACGGCGCGCCGAGCCCGAGGGCGCACGTTTGCTCTGTCAAAGGAATGAGGCCGAGACGCTGCTGCGAGACGGCGGCCGAAGCCTTCGCGATTGCATCGCAGGCGTCCAGACCCAGCTCGGCGCGGATGCCGGCGACCGCGTCCGGTGGCAGATCCGCCGCACGCCGGGTCGAGCCATGCTGGAGCACGGCGTGCGCGAGCTGCACTGCTGCAGACGCGGCGTCGGCAACGGCCGTCGTCCCAAGCCATATGACGCCATCCGCCCCACCGAGACCGACGGCGATGCAGCGTTCGTGACCTCGGCCCCAAGCCACCAGATGGACATCGGCAGCCATGCCCGTCAGCGGCAGCTTGCCGCCACCATCCAGCACGAAGCCGAATTTGCCGGGCAGCGCCCGCAACGCTTCATCTGTCGCGAGCTCAGCCTCCAGCGCCGTTGCGACCGGATGCATGTCGACGATCTCGCCCGGATCGAGTCCCGCGAGCGGATTGAGCACGATGTTGCGGATGGCTTCGAGTTCTGCGTTGTCATCGAGCAGGTCGAGCGAAGCCATCAACACCCACAAGGGCGCCAAGGTCTCGGGCGAGACACCGCGGATCTGCAGATTGGCGCGGCGCGTGAGATCGATCTGGCCGTTGCCGAAGCGACGGGCCGCATCGGCCAGCCCGCCGAGGGCCGCCACCGGCAATCGGCCGCCATGCGGCCTGACCCGGACGATGAGACCGTCACCGCTCAGCATCGGGCGGTGCGCGCCCGGACACCAGCCTTTGATCTCGAACGCTGCGGTCACGGCACGATCTCCGTTTGCGTCAGGCGTGCGCGGGCGAGTGCAAGCTCGTCGGCGACCGCGTTCCGGCGCGGCACCCACAGCTGTCGGCGCAGGGCGTCCTCGAACCGCGACACGATGGCCGTGACGGCCGCCGGATTGCGCGCAACCATGCCGTCCAAAACCGCCTCGTCGCGCAGCAGCGCCGTATGCACCAGATCAAACAGATGCTCGGAGACGGTGTCGGAGGTGGCGGCGAAGGCATAGAGCGCGTCGATCCCCTGCGCGATCTCCGCGACGCCGCGGTAGCCATGCGCGAGCATTCCCGCGATCCAGCGCGGATTGGTGAGACGGCCGCGCACCACGCGGGCAATCTCCTCGCTGAAGGTCCGCGCCTTCGGCGCTTCGGGG
>JBARNF010001215.1:0-1690 GCA_049802835.1 Bradyrhizobium sp. | reverse complement strand
CGTCAGCTGATCGTGTTGACATTGCCTATCGCTGATCAATCCTGAGCCGGCATGGTCGTGACCTGTAAGGAGGCGACCGCCCGAGGAAAATCATGATCGAGGCTGCCTCCATTATCGGGATCGTCGGACCTGTCGCCGGCCGCCTTAACCGGACGTCGTCTGCCGCGCTCAAGGCCTCGCGCCAGCACGGCATCTTGATCCCGATGTGAGGGCGGGGATGGTGCCGCATCGGCGGTCTTCGACCACGCACCGCTGAAGTTCCTGAGCCGCTCGCCGTCAAAGTTCGTGAGGACGCGTTGCAGGGACGGTGCACGAACTAGTGTCCCGATGCTGACGGATGATTCACAAATCGGCTCAGACCTGCGAATCTGTGCCGATGAGGAAAATCGAACGAATTTCGATCGGGGCTGCCGATCGTGAGCGATTGGAGCGGCTGGTCCGAGACCGGAATACGCCGCAGAAAGTTGTTTGGAGAGCGCAGATCGTGCTTTCTGCAAGCGAAGGGATAACGGCGGAGGCGATCGCGGCGGCGGTAGCCAAGAGCCTGCTGACGGTACGTCGGTGGCGCCAACGCTATATGGCCGCAGGGGTCGAGGGGCTGTTGAAGGACGCGAGCCGTCCATCGCGGGTGAAACCGCTGTCGCCCGAGTTGATCAAACGTGTGGTGCACATGACCCTGCACGAGAAGCCACCGAATGCGACCCACTGGAGCGGCCGCAGCATGGCGGCGGCGGCCGGCATCTCCTTGAGTAGCGTCCAGCGGATCTGGGATGCGCATGGGCTGAAGCCGCATCTCATTAAAACGTTCAAGGTATCGCGCGACAAGAACTTTGCCGCCAAAGTCGAGGACGTCGTCGGGCTCTATCTCCATCCCCCGCACAAAGCGCTGGTCTTGTGCGTCGATGAAAAGAGCCAAATCCAAGCCCTCGACCGTACCCAGCCCGGCCTGCCGATGAAGAAAGGCCGCGCCGGCACCATGACCCACGACTATAAGCGCAACGGCACCACAACGCTGTTCGCAGCTCTGAACATGCTGGACGGCAGCGTGATCGGAGCCTGCATGCCGCGCCACCGGCAGAGTGAGTTTTTGCGCTTTCTCAAGCTGATCGATCAAAGAACTCCCACCGGTCTCGATCTGCATCTCATCGTCGACAACTATGCGACCCACAAGACGCCGGGCGTCCGGCGCTGGCTCAAGGCGCATCCACGCTTCCACCTGCACTTCACGCCCACCTCGGCGTCCTGGCTCAACATGGTTGAGCGGTTCTTCGCCGAGATCACCCGCACCCGCATCCGCCGCGGCGTCTTCACAAGCGTCGCCGAGCTCAAAAGCGCCATCATGGACTATCTCGAAAACCACAATGCCGACCCCAAGCCCTTCATCTGGACCAAGTCCGCCGGCGAAATCCTCGAAAAAGTCGCCCGCGCGAAACAAGCGTTAGAGTCGCAACACTAGAGTCCTTGATCGAGAGCTTTGTGGAGCGGTTGAGTCAAATTTTCATGCGGCGAGTTTTTCATGTTCGTACCATTTGTTGATGGCTGTTTCCGCGGCGCGGATGGATCTGGCCATGGGGAGTACCGGGTTGGCTGCAGCGGGCGAGATGATGGCCAGTGCGGGTCGCAGCGAGCGGTTATAGAGCCGGGTGTAGAACAGGGCAGTTCGCAGTCCCTTGGCAGTGATGCGGTAGCG
>JBARNF010001214.1:0-4527 GCA_049802835.1 Bradyrhizobium sp. | reverse complement strand
ACCGGCGAGACCGTGATCGAGGACCAGGTCCAGGGCCGCGTGGTCTGGCAGAACGAGAACCTCGACGATCTCGTGCTGCTGCGAGGCGATAGCAATCCGACCTACATGCTGGCGGTCGTCGTCGACGACCACGACATGGGAGTCACCCACATCATCCGCGGCGACGACCACCTGATCAACGCCGCGCGTCAGAAGCAGATCTATGATGCGCTCGGCTGGACCGTGCCGTCGATGTCCCATATCCCGCTGATTCACGGTCCCGACGGCTCGAAACTGTCCAAGCGCCACGGCGCGCTCGGCGTCGACGCCTACCGTGCGATGGGATATCTGCCGTCGGCGCTGCGCAATTATCTGGTGCGGCTCGGCTGGAGCCATGGCGACCAGGAAATCTTCTCGACCGAGGAGATGATCAAGGCGTTCGATTTGCCCGCGATCGGCCGCTCGGCCGCACGCTTCGACTTCGCCAAGCTCGAGAACTTGAACGGCTACTACATCCGCCACAGTGATGACGCGGCGCTAGTTCGCCAGTTCGAGGACGTGCTGAATTACGTGCCGAACGGGGCGGCATTGAAAGCCAAGCTCAACGACACCACGCGCGCGCAGCTGACACAGGCGATGCCGAGCCTGAAGGAGCGCGCCAAGACGCTGCTGGAGCTGATCGACGGCGCCGCCTTCATCTTCGCCGACCGACCGCTTCCCATCGACCCCAAAGCCGCCGCCTTGTTGACGCCGGACAGTCGCGCCCTGATCGGCCGGCTGCATGAGGCGCTGGCCGCGGTCGAGCCGTGGAGCGGACCCGCGACGGAAGCCGCGCTGCGTGCGTTTGCCGAAGCCGGCAATCTCAAACTGGGCGCGGTGGCGCAGCCGCTGCGCGCGGCACTGACCGGCCGGACCACCTCGCCCGGCATTTTCGACGTTTTGGCGATCCTGGGGCGTGATGAATCTTTGGGCCGTCTAAAGGACCAGACCACCTCATAAGGTCGCATTTACCGCATCTTGCAGCGCACAGGGCAATACGATACGCATTCGTGCGGCACCTCCTGGATAAAATACACCCGCCCTGCCATCTCTCAAAAAGAACAAGGGCCAAGCGTAACGATCTCATCGGGGACAATCGATGGACGCAAACTCCACAAGCAAGACCGCGACCCTCACCGTCGGCAACAAGAATTTCGATCTTCCGATCCTGAGCGGCACGGTGGGCCCCGACGTCATCGACATCGGCAAGCTCTACGCCCAGGCCGGGATGTTCACCTATGACCCCGGCTTCACCTCCACCGGCAGCTGCCAGTCCAAGATCACCTATATCGATGGTGACGCCGGCATCCTGGAATACCGCGGCTACCCGATCGAGCAGCTCGCCGAGAAGGGCGACTTCCTCGAGACCTGCTATCTCCTGCTCTACGGGGAGCTGCCCACCAAGGCCCAGAAGCAGGATTTCGACTACCGCGTGACCCATCACACGATGGTGCACGAGCAGATGGCCCGGTTCTTCCAGGGCTTCCGCCGCGACGCCCACCCGATGGCCGTCATGGTCGCCTCGGTCGGCGCGCTCGCCGCGTTCTACCACGACTCCACCGACATCAACGATCCGAAGCAGCGCATGATCGCGTCGATGCGGATGATCGCCAAGATCCCGACCTTGGCGGCGATGGCCTACAAGTACACGATCGGCCAGCCCTTCGTGTATCCGAAGAACTCGCTCTCCTTCGCCGAGAATTTCCTGCACATGTGCTTCGCGGTGCCGTGCGAGGAATACAAGCCGAACCCGGTGCTCGCCGACGCGCTGGACAAGATCTTCATCCTGCATGCCGACCACGAGCAGAACGCCTCGACCTCGACGGTCCGCATCGCGGGCTCGTCGGGCGCCAATCCGTTCGCCTGCATCGCCGCCGGCATCGCCTGCCTGTGGGGACCGGCGCACGGCGGCGCCAACGAGGCCGCGCTGAACATGCTGGCCCAGATCGGCACCGTCGACAAGATCCCGGACTTCATCGCCAAGGTGAAGGACAAGAACAGCGACGTGCGCCTGATGGGCTTCGGCCATCGCGTCTACAAGAACTACGATCCGCGCGCCAAGATCATGCAGAAGATGTGTCACGCGGTGCTCAAGGAGACGGGCCACGGCGACGACCAGATGCTGAAGGTCGCGATGGAGCTGGAGAAGATCGCGCTCAGCGATCAGTACTTCATCGACCGCAAGCTCTATCCGAACGTCGACTTCTATTCGGGCATCACCTTGAAGGCGATGGGCTTCCCGATGTCGATGTTCACCGTGCTGTTCGCGGTCGCCCGCACCGTCGGCTGGATCAGCCAGTGGAGCGAGATGATCGAGGATCCGCAGCAGAAGATCGGCCGCCCGCGCCAGCTTTATACCGGCGTCGCGACCCGCGACTACGTCGAGATGGACAAGCGCGGCTAACCTTCGAACCCGCCTTGGCAACGGCGCCGTCAGTCCTGACGGCGCCGTTTTCGCTTCCCACGTGCGACCTCGGTTGCGAGGGCATCGAGCTTAGGAAGCCAGAATGTCCGGAAACGTGCGAGCCAGTCGTCGACCTCTCTCAGCGGCCCCGGCTTGACCGCGTAGATGCGCCGCGCGCCCTCGGCGCGTACTGAGGCAAAGCCCGCATCGCGCAGCACCCGGAGCTGCTGCGACACCGCCGACTGGGTGATGCCGAATTCGCGCTGTATCACGGCGACGACATCACCCGAACTGTGCTCGCCGCTTGCCAGCAGCTCAAGGATGCGGCGCCGGACCGGATCACCGAGAATATCGAATGCGTGCATCCCCTTAAGGACCCGACGGCTCGGGCTCACCGCAATAGAAGGCGCTCGTCCGCGCCGCGGCCGCCTTTGCGGCATCCTCCGGCGTACCCGCCCTGATCGAGGCCTCGCCCCAGGCTTCACTGCTCATGCGCATATAGGTCTTGCCCTGATCCGAGGTGGACCAGGCGAGCGCCGCAGCCCGGTCGAACGCCGCTCCCCCCGCGAGATACAGCGCCAATCCGAGCAGACCAAGGTCCCAGCCCACCCCGACCGCGCCGGGCCCGAAGCGATCCCACATCGCCTGGTCCACAGGAGCAATATGCTCAAGCTCAAGCCTGGTGCCGGCAGCGCCATTGTCCGACAAGGCCACGGTGACCCAGCTCGTGCCACCGCCATATTCCCACGTCACCGACAACAGCCGCGGCGGCTCGCAACGCGTGATCTCACCGCCCGCATTGCCTTCGAGCTGATAGCGACCGCCGAGGCGCAAATCGCCGGAAATCGGCAAGAACCAGCGCGGAATGCGTTCGGCGTTGGTCAGTGCATCCCACAGATCCTCGATCGTGGTGTCGTAACTCCGCGTCGCGACCACGACGCGCGCAGGCCCGCCCTGGTGCTCACGGGTGGAGACTTCGCGCACCACGGCTCCGACATAGGCGACGGGATCGACCTCCATGACAACCTCCAAGCTTGTCCTTATATTAGCTTATAATCATATAAGACATTTCTAATATAGATAGCCAGCGGAATCGACTGCGGCCCGATGCCGCTGCGTTCCCAGGCAGACTTCGCCCCGCGACTACGTCGACATGGGGACAAGCGCGGCTAAGTCGGACGTCACTGCAAACCTGCACCAGACCCGCCCAGTCGCCTGGGCGGGTCTTTTTCGTCGTACACCCATGAGCCGTGCGCCGTTCCGTCTGCATCAACCGCAAAGTCTATTGACCCGTCCCCAGGGGCAGCCCCGATAAGAGGTTACGACCATCGAGCCAAGGAGATGAATCGTGAGCCCTCGCGTCCGGCATCTGCGTCCATCCGAACTGGCACGACAGCTCGGGATTTCCGCCAAGGCGCTTCGCCTCTATGAGCAGCGCGGCCTGGTTGCACCGGGCCGAACACCAGCAGGGTGGCGCGCCTACGATCCCGCCCAGGTCGACCGGGTCACCGACATCGTCGCATTGCGCGGGTTCGGACTCAGCCTTTCCCAGATCGAGCAACTGTTGAAGGGACAATCGAAGGGACTCGGGCCGGTGCTGACTGCGCATCAGGCTGCGCTCGAAGGTCGAATTGCCGTACTCGCGCAGACGCTCGAACGGGTCCGCAGCTTCCAGCGCGATCAGGCGGCCACCATGCAAGAGGCGCGGCGACGTGCGGCGCCCGCGACCAACTTCCAAGTCACTCTCGAATTGCCCTGGCCCTGGGACGGCGAGCCGCTCACGCTCGACATTCGACCGCTGACCTACATCACCGGTCCGCTCGGCAGCGGCAAGACGCGGCTGGCGCTGCGCCTGGCCGAGACCTTGCCCGATGCCGGTTTTCTTGGTCTTCACCGATCATCGGACAATGCCGCAGCGGCGCACACACGCCGCGATTCAGACCCAGCTCTCAGGTTGCGTGTCGATGCGACGATGGCCTCGCTGATCGCCGAAGGCGCGACGGAATCGGATGCGCTCCTCGCCCTGGTTGTCGCCCTGCAATGCGAACGCCCGGCCGTCCTGGTGGTCGACCTGGTGGAGCAAGGGCTCGATGCGACGACGCAGA
>JBARNF010001213.1:0-3067 GCA_049802835.1 Bradyrhizobium sp. | reverse complement strand
AGCCATTCCCGCACCTGCTTCTGAAATTCTGCCTCAGAAATCGCGGCCGGAAACTTATTATCCTGCACCGATTGTCCCATGAGATTAGCCAGGGGAATCAGCACCGTCAGCAGTTGATCTAGGTCCTCCTCAGGAATCAGCGGCTCAAGCCTGAGCTGATCGCGTAGGGCAATGAGCTTCTTGTCGATATCGCGGTATCCCATCATCGATTGGCGGTCTGGTGTTGACCCATCGAGACGCAGTGTGCGTTGCCCTGCGATAGAGACCGGCTTCTCGGTCGAGGTCGGTTGAAACTCCGCCGTGTAGATGAACTCGAATGGCCGCGCCTTTAGACTTTGCGGCGCATGAAGAATCATCCGACCGCGTTGTTTGAAGAGATAGGGTGGATCGCCGCCCGACGGCCGCGTAAATCTAAACGAGGGAAGATCGTAACTGCTGGGCGGTTCGATGGAGACCGGACTTAAGACAAGCGTGGTCGCAGCTTCGGGCCAGCGCGATACGCGCACCGCAATGTCTAGATCGTGATTTTCGCGCGGGCGAAGCGCTTGAATCCGCTCCGCCGTAGTGCCGTCGATCTTGAACTCGACAAATGCTACCGTGAGGTCAGGCGCTTTCTCCTTTCCCGCCCCCTCACGCTCGCCCGCCCAATTTGGCAACTTAGGTTCAGGATCGGCGTAAATAGCGACTGGCAGGGGAATGGCTGCGAGCTTCTGGCGGAGTAATCCGATGCCCGAAAACTCAAACTGACCCTCGATGAACGATAACACTTCAATTAACTGGTCCGCGAAGGAATCACCCCCTGCCTCGACCCGAAGCTGCTTCAAGCGCAACCGAGCCGTACGCAGAAACCGATCGGGCTCGATCGCAGCGGTGAGCGACGCCTGCTCCCATTCGATAAGCAGCCGCGTTATGTCGAGCGCCGACGCCAGAGCGTGCCAGCGCTTTGCCGCAGCAGCCCGCCCGAAGGTCGTTGCAATGCCTTTGGCATCGCCTGCCAGTGTCTGAAAGGTTTCCACATCCGCGCTAGACGCCTCAGCCCGAAGAGCGAGGACCGCCTTAGCGCGTAAAGGGAAAACTTGATCTAGAATTGCGTCTTTCGACATCCGCCTTGAACTCCTCCTGCCGCTTGGCGTTTTCCTCCCATTGCTGCGTCAACGCCTCAAGGTCTCGGGTACGGCCTTCCGCGATTGCTTCTTCGAACGCAGCCGTGATCCTCATGAACGTCATGTAGATACGGCGCGATTCATTATAAACAGTCGGTTCGAGGTTTGCGCCTGCTTCGGCAATACGGCGGGCTTCGCCCCAGGCTCCCACCCGCGTTAATTCCTCGATAATGTAAGCGGCCAGCCATGGTCGCTCCGGCGCATCGTCAACCCCGAACTTTTCGAACTCGGCCTTCCTTGACAAGATCGCAGAATCCGGCAGCTCCGCAAGCAGCGAAAGTTCGGTTTCATGTCGATGATCTTGCCCATCGGCCTCCGGAATCAGCTTCAGCAGGAGATCGGCGAATCCTTCGGTTCGGCCCAAGGCATGGCCGATGGACCGTATTTCGCTCTTAAGATAAAGCGGATCGACGTTAAGCAAGACCTTGACCAGATACTGCCCGACCCTTCCGTTGGCGTTGCCGATGCGTCGAAGTTCGTAGGCCAATTCGCTGACGCAATCGACGAGAAATTTATCTTCACCTGACTCTTGCGCGTAGTACCGCACCAGATTGAGGAGCGCCTGAGAGGCGCGCCCCTGTAATTCATCCGGTAGCTGAAGGCGTCCAAGCGCCTGCACCGCAGCCCTATGTACGACAACAAAGGGGTCCAACAAGAGAGACGAAAATGCATCGTAAACGAGCGGCGGGATGTTGTCGTGCGGCATCTCTCCGAGCGCGTCAGCAGCATAGGCTCTCACCAGCGCCGACGGTCCGACCAGTCCATAGTACAGATGCGGCAGCACGAGCTTGAGCCCTTCGACGGTTTTGCTAAGGTGTTCAATGCAGCCGAGCGCTATACCGTGAAGATCGTTCCGTCCCTCAGGTATTTGATTGAACAGCGCGACGACTTTCCGCATCAAAGCTGCATCGTCCTTCGCGGCAATGCTCGCCCATTCGATCAATGACTTCATTAGACCGGTTATGGTGCTTCGCCGATTACTGCGCTCAAGAACCTGAAGAAAGACTTCATCCTTGGTCCGGGGTGTTTCGTCGTGACGACGCAAGCGGTCGTCCAACAGCAGCACCGCCCCTATAAGACCATCGATCTCGGCGCGCGCAATGTCGACCATCTGGTAGGGACGTCCACGAAGCATCTCCTGCGCATGTCGCAAGACCTCTTCGCTTTCCTCGGTCGTTGCGGCCCAAAGCAGGCGCTGAAAAGCGATGCGATGCACGCGCGAGGACGGCGGTATTGGCGGGTCGTCATGCCGGTAGCGCAACGCCGATTCATATATCTTGTATGCATGCGCCTTTGAGCGCTTGTCCGACGCCGATATATACTCTTGCACCAGCGCGTCGATTTCCTCCGGCGAATCCTCGAAGGCCTCCACAAGAGCGTCGCGCAAGAACCGGAACGCGCTACGGTATTCATCGTAATCGTCGATCAACAGCTCGACGCGCGAAAATTTCGACACCATGGATCGATGGAAGGGCTCGAGCACAGCGGGGTCGCGCGCATGCAACACCAGCAAGCCCCGCGCTCCAAACTCGACCTCGGAATGGCGACGCGAGGACAACAGACGATCTATACCTGCACAAACCGCCGCCGGATAAGCAGCCCAAAGCTCTTGCAACAATTCGGGCTTAGCCGGTCGCATTCTTTCCGGCCCCATAGGGAACTCGTCGTGAGGGCTGGCGAGTTCTATGATGGCGGGCAAGACATCCGGTATCCGGGCCGGATCAATGTGTTCGATCCGGCTCAGCAACACGCGGGCATGGGTTTCGATCGGCCAAGTCTTGCCTATCGGCGCAAGCGCAAGGCGCGCAACGCGTACGGGGTCGGCCTTTACATGATCGAGGATTGTGAGACCGGCCTCACTGAACCAAGGCTCCCTCTCGGTCAACTCAAATATGTACTCGACC
>JBARNF010001212.1:0-1570 GCA_049802835.1 Bradyrhizobium sp. | reverse complement strand
CTACAACACCCGCGCGCTGGTGCCGGAAGTGCTGGTCAGGGGCGACCAATATGCGGTGGTGCGGCCGCGCGTCGAGGTCGACGCCCTGATCGCGATGGACAGATCGGCGCCGTGGCTGTGAGGAACTCTCCGCTGTCGTCCTCGCGAAACAGGCTGTGTTAGAAGTCGCGACTTTTTTTGCGACTGACGGACACAACGGTGTTTGCGGGGGCACAAACATCCTTGTCAGGCTGTGGAGGGCTCAAGCGCTTGCAGCAGCGCCGGCACTCCGAGGATGTTGATGACCCGCTTTAGATTGTAGCTCAGCACCCCCAGGGCCAGTTCGGCTGTCGCTTTTCGCAATCCGCGAACCAGGAACCGGGGGTGGGCCATCAGCCATTTCATCGTCCCAAAAGGGTGTTCGGCGATTTCCCGCCGGTACTTCATCCAAATCGGATCGGCACTCGCCCGTCGATGCATGGCCTCCCGCGCATCTTCGTAAAAATCGCGCACGATGACCCGCCGCGCCGCCTTGGTGCATTGCGGCTTCAACGGACAGGTGCCACACGCCCCGCTGGTGTACTCTTTCTTCTTCTGGGTATGGGAGGTCTTGTACAGGCTCAGCGTGGCGCCGGCCGGACAGCGCCAGCTATCGCTTTCGCGGTCGTAGCTGAACCGGTCACGGCTGAAGTATTGGGTCCCGTTCGGATTGACAGTCTCGGCGCGCGGCACAACAGCGGTGATGCCTTCCTGCTCGCAGAGCGCGCCATGCTCGCCGTTCGAATAGCCGGTGTCGGCGACCGCCGTCACCGCATCGGCGCCGACTGCATCCTTGGCCTGCACCACCATCGGATAAAGCTGCCGGTAGTCGTTGCCCTCGTTGGTCAGATCGAAAGCCACGATAAGCTTGTGCTTGGCATCGACCGCCGTCTGCGCGTTGTAGGCGACCGCGTGGCCATGCGGCGTCCGCATCAGTTTCGCCTCCGGTTCGGTCATAACCATTTGCTTCAGCTCGCGCGCCGCCAAATCCTGCGCTTGGCTCTGCAGCTGCTCCTTTTGTGCCTTGAGGGCTTCTATCGCAGCCGCAACATCGGCGGGCTTACCGGCCGATCCCGGCTCCTGCCGGTCAGCTTCGTCCATCGAAACCAGATAGTCCGCAATCCTGCGGTCGATCGCAGCGTTCATCTGCTCGATCCGCTTCGGCGTCATCACCTGTTTGCGGCTTGCCACCGCCGCGATCTTCGTCCCGTCAATCGCCAGCAACTCGGCCCCGAACAGCGACTGTTCCCGACAGAACCGGATAAAGGCACGGCATACCCTCACGATCGCCTCCGCGTGGTCCTTGCGGAAGTCCGCAATGGTCTTGAACGCCGGCGTCAGGCGGTTGATCAGCCACATCACCTGAACGTTGCGCCGCGTTTCCGCCTCCAGCCGCCGGCTGGCACGTACCCGGTGCAAGTACCCATAAATATAGAGCTTCAAAAGATCCCCAGGCGCGTAAGGCGGCCGTCCCATCTCTTCCGCCGCAACCCTGGAGAAACCCAATGCCGCCAGATCCAGCGTCTCGACAAACGCGTCTATCACCCGCACC